>JAPXNP010000013.1:0-19198 GCA_033811955.1 Acidobacteriota bacterium | reverse complement strand
CCCTGGGAGGATAGACGGGAGATCGCCCTTTCAACGGTGGCCTTTCCCCTCGACTCCTCGAACGTTACCCGCGCGCCGGTCCAGGATCCTCCCCCGGGGTACCTCTTCGCAAACTATGACCTACCGGCCGGCCTCGTGGAGGTGGATAAGAACAACTTTGCTCCTCGAGTGGGCTTTGCTTGGGATGTGTTCGGGAATGGAAAGACAGCCGTCCGCGGTGGGGCTGGGATCTTTTATGATACGGCCAACGCCGATTCGATTTCACAGGAAAACCCGCCCATGTCGGGGTCAGCCATGTTTTACTTGGGTAGCCTGTCGGCGCCTCACGCCGGAGCCAGCGGGTCCTTGCCGCCGGCCGACCTAGATATAGATCCGACTCAGGGTACCTTTACCTATCCGGTCAGCGGGTTGTTCGTCGATCTGGGCTTGAGGACTCCCTATGTTTACCACTGGAATCTAGGTGTCAGTCAGCAGCTCAATCCGGATCTGGCGGTCTTTGTCGACTATGTCGGAAAGATCGGCAGGAAACTCCTGGCCTACTACCCTTGGAACCCCGCCAGGTATATTCCGGGCGAGTCGACTTTGGAGAACGCAGCCGAGCGTGTGCTCTATCCTCCTTACGCACCCTACTCCCTCATGTTGGCGAGCATGTACGATTCCTGGTACCACGGTATGGACGTTCAAGTGAATCGGCGTCTGGTAGACACATTCTCCATTCTCGCTTCCTACACCTTGTCGAAGACTATCGATCAAGACTCTACTTCGACCTTGGGTGGTTATGCTTCGAATCCATTTGACGTCAAAAAATCACAGCAGGGGTTGGCTACCTTTGATCGACGCCACGTGCTCAGTGTTTCCGCCCTTTGGACTCCGATCGGGTTAGGAGCTTTTGGGAATCCGTTCCTAGACGCGGTTGCTTCAGGTTGGAGATTTACTGCTATTTTCCGGGCGTCCAGTGGTAGCCCGCTGGAATTTGTCAACTGCGTAGACCAGGCTCTCGACGGCACCGGCAGCGACTGCTACCAGCATCCTGTGGTCCTGCGCAATCCGAAGTTGGACCATGAATCCAGAGCCGATATGATCTCGGAGTATTTTGACACTGACGCGTTCGTCCTGCCGGAGATTGGAACTTATGGAAATGCCGGCAGAGGGCTCATCACGGGACCCGGCTCCTGGACCTTCGACCTGGGTATCCTGAAGGAGTTCGGACTGGGGATCACGGAAGAATCCAAAGTTCAGTTTCGAGCGGAGTTTTTCAACCTATTCAACAACCCGAACTTCGGAAACCCCAACACCCGGCTTACATCGAGCCGATTCGGTCAGATCACTAGTGCAGGCTCCGGAAGGGAGGGACAACTTGCTCTGAAGATCCTCTGGTAGGCTCTGCTAAAGCGGAGCCGTCCGTTGCCAATGTCGGGGTTGCCTCTCATAAGGAAAACCCGTTTCGCTGACTTTCGAGTCGATCACATCCTGCGCACAGTAAACGGGACTTGTCCCGTAGGCTGGCGGGAGCAGTCGAGGATTATTGTGGAAGAGCGCGGAGTAAGAGCGGAAGCCTTAGTTAAGCTTGCATTCTGGGGCCGAGTCTTATGTTAATGGAAGGAGGGAAAGCGCTCTTATGCAGGTTTCAAAGCTGAATCAGGTCTTAGCGTGGATCCTTGTATTACTTTGCCTTTCTGTCGTGGGTCTTGCAGGGAATCTTCCAACTGATTTGTACCTCCGAGGCTACTCCGTCATTCCTAGTCCTCGTAAGGTCCAGCTTCAAGAGGAAGAGGTGGACTTTGACGAATCGTGGCGATGGGAGGTTAGCCGGGAAGTTGGTGAGAAGGATATCTCCGTTCGTTTTCTTCTCAACGACCTCCGCAAGTTCTATTCGTTGACGCCCGCACGGGCCGGATCCGGTTCGACGGCGCAACCCGTAATCCGGCTTTCTATCGACTCGCACGCAGTAGTCGTCAACGACGTAGATCCGGAGATCGCTCGGCAAGCTTACCGGCTCCGAGTTCACCCTGGTGGCGCAGAAATCATCGGAAACGACAAGACAGGGTTGTTTTACGGGATCCAGACCTTTTTGCAGCTTCCCAAGAGAGCAGACGACGGTCGGCTGAAGCTGCCGGTGGTGGAGATCGAAGATTGGCCCGACTACCAGCTACGTTTTCTCCACTGGGACACGAAGAACCACCAAGACAAATTGGAAGCTTTGAAACACTACTTGGATTGGGCAGCTCGCTTTAAGATTAATATGATTAGTTTTGAGATATGGGATAAGTTCCAGTTTCCCAGCTATCCCTTTATCGGGGTGCCGGGAGCTTTCAGCCCTCAGCAATTGCAGGAGTTGGTCGACTATGGTCTGGAAAGACACATTCAGATTGTTCCCAACATTCAGGCTCCGGCGCATTTTCAATGGGCGCTGAAACATCCGCAGTTGGCCCATCTGCGGGCGGACGGCAGCGACTACCAGGCTTGCATGTGCGATGAGGAGACGTACCAGGTCATTTTCAGGCTGTATGACGACATCATCGAAGCCACGCGGGGCGTTGACTGGCTCCATGTCTCCACTGACGAGGTTTACTATTCCGGAATCTGTGAAAAGTGCCCCCGGCCTTACAACCCCGAGAATCGGAGCAAGGTCTGGGTTCAGTTCGTGCAGAGAGCGCACGAGTACCTGAAGAAAAAGGGACGCCGGGTAATCATTTGGGCCGAATGGCCGCTCATGCCCGAGCATGTCTCGATGCTTCCGGCCGAGGTCGTGGATGGAGTATTGGGCGACGATTACTTCGTAGGTCGCATTCCGCAGGTTACTCGGCGCCAATATATCGAGGAAGAGAACAGGCACGGGATTCGGCAACTGGCCTATACTGCGCAGACGCCTACGCTGGCCCCGATCAACTTCCGGGACAACTGGAGAAACCTCTACGAAACCTACCGTATGATCTCCTCCGACGCTCGGGAGGGAAATCCGATTGGAGTATTCGGAGCAGGATGGGACGATCGCGGGCCGCACTGGGAGTTCCACATGCTGGGCTGGTCGGAAGTCGCCCAGTACGGATGGACTTCTCAAATTCCGTCCGTCATTCAGCACGTGGATGAATTCGTTAACGTTTATTACGGAACACGGGTATCGGGGATTCCGGAAATCTATGACGGACTTGCCGAACAGTCCGATTTCTACAGCAGCACCTGGGATAGGGTGCCGACAGAGTACAAGGGACTTGGAACAACTCGAGAGAGCTACGGCAACTCGGTCGGCAAATATCCTTTTTTTCGTCCTCTGAGCACCGAGACGCTGCCCACGCCGCCTCTTCCCAACCGTCCCGGGCTAGATTTCTTGCCCGTCTATACCGGGCCTTATCGCGATCGGGTGGAACAGGCTAGGAAACTGCTCCCCAAGGCAATGGAACTGAAATACGAGATCGTTAGGAACATGGCGCGCGCTGATCGTAATCAGTACAGCCTTGAAATCTTGGACTCAGTCGCCGAATATGTGCGCCACTTCGACCAGCTTTTGGTCACGTTGTCCTCCATCGAATCCGCCTTGCAAGAGGCCCGTGAAAAGGCCGCCGTTGGTATGGCGAAAGATGCGGTGGCCAACATGCTGTCGGCGCATCAGACGGCCGCCGATATCGTGCGTGATCGGAAGGAAACTTTCGAGTTTTTCCGTACGGTTTGGTCTAAGAGCAGACGACCGGAGTACCTCACCCGGCAAGAGTTCTTTGACAGAGAAGAGAGCATGAACCTGGAGGGCTGGATGGACTCACTCGCAGGAGTGATACGGGACTACGCCCGGGCCAACGACATTCCTTTGGCCGAGATCGATCCGATCTTGAACCAACAGTAAGAGCCACTGTTGGAGTCTCGAAGAACGCGGGCCCCCGCCACAGAGCTGGACGCGGGAACGGCCCCTAGATTGAGACGGTAGCTGATTAGGCCGGTTGACCGAATCGCTGGAGGAATGGTTTCTTGCCGACCAGAGCAAAGACAAAAGCGAAGAAGGAGGAGTAGCCGACAAAAGGACGCACCCTGGCTCGTCTGCAGGCTTTTCACGAGCGAAGAGGGAGTTTGTGCGATCTTGATTCAGTCTCGAAAACCCCTAAGTTTGGCCAAGACCCGGGCGCGAGAAAGGATTTGGCGATTGAACAGAATAATACTCATTCTTTCACTACTCCTCTTATTTGCTTTCGCGGCGTGTGCGGATTCCGCCTTGGCCGTAGCGGCAGAGAAGATCGACAGTCGCCGGAAAGCTACGGAGCTCTTCGCGGAATTACTGGCTATTCCACGAGAACCTCCTGATGTTAAGGTGGCCGTGCAAGATCGACAGGCTGCCTCCAACGTGATCATTGAGGACATCACCTGGGAATCGCTTGACGGCGAGCAACCTTACGCTCTGGTGATGAAACCGCTGGGAGCAAGCGGGAAACTGCCGGCCGTTATCTGCTTGCATGGGAGTAGCGACAGTCGGGATTCCATCAGTACCGAAAACTTCGGTCCTGGAGAGTGGCTTCGTTATGGTGCAAGCAAGCCGCACCAGACCCTGCTGGGCTGGGCCCGAGAGTTAGCCCGCCGAGGATACGTGACACTCGCGTTGACGCAACGAGGGTTGGATCGCCGGCTTCCCGGCACCGAATCACAAACCAAGGCGCTGTTAGTTTATGGCCGAACTCTAATGGGCGCCATTGTTTATGAAATCCGCCAGGCGATTACCTATTTGCGGACCAGGGCCGATGTCGACGCGGAGAGAATCGGGATCACGGGTATGTCGTTCGGCGGCATTACCACCTTCTACACTTGGCTGGTAGACGATCGAATCGCCGCTGCCGCTCCCATCTGTGGAGGCGTGGGCTCCGTCGATGTCTTTGTGAAGATCGGATCTCGTGACTACCACGGCATCTACTGGTGGATTCCCGGAATGCTAAAGGTTGGAGATCAGGGGGATTTTGCCGCCGCGATGGCGCCGAGACCTCTAATGTTGTGGGCTCCCCGTCAAGACGTCGGGATGCCCAAGGAAGGGGTGGACCGCTTTGCGCAAACTGTTGCGCCGGCTTATCGAAAAGCCGGCCGGGCGGATTATCTGGTCCTTCACCAACCGGACGGGCAGCATTCCTTCACGCTCGAGGCATTTGAGGCAATGAACAGCTTTTTCGACCGGTTTCTAAAAGCCAGATAGTCGACTCAACCCTGTCCACGCTCAAACCTCGGTTCAACTGGATAGAGCCCCGAAAAGGCCTGCTTCCAACCACAGGGCGGCCTGTCTGCTGAACAGGTTAGACCGGTCGATTTCCAACGCTCTCTGCAGATCCTGGCGAGCTTGGTCCTCCCGGCCCCGGAAGATGGAATAAATCGCCGACAGGTAGTGAGCGTGGGCTCTAACGGCGGGCGAACTATCATTCTTGCGCAGCTCTGTCACCTTCTCAAAGACTTCAAACCATTCCGAAGCTTCCTTCTTGTTTCCAGTCATGTAGAGACCTATTGCCCGGAACAGACCTTCTCCGTCATAGTCGTCGTTGGTGGTTCTCGCCACCTCCTCCCAGCTCCGCAGTGCCTGATCCTTCCAGCCTGCTGCTTCCTCCATAAGGGCTTTGAAAAAGAGTAGACGAGTGCTTACCAGAGTGGCAAAATCGTCCACTCCGAGGTTGGACGGCGGGGAGGCGGCATCTTCGATGTGTTTAACGGCCTGCTCGTACAGGCCTTGAGAGGCCAGCTGATAGCTCTTCAGAAGTTGAATGGACTGGTAAAGGTTCAGCAGCGAGTAAGACTGGTGCCGCGGTCCGAATTTATGATGCATTAAAATGCTCAGCGCCAAGTCGTAATTGCCGGCTTGTGCTTCCACTTGAGCGTGAAGTTCCAAGAGCTGATCGCTCGAAGGCTCTCGCTCCAGCGCCGCCCGGATCACCCGCAGGGCGGAATCAGTATTGCCTGCTTGCATATAGAGCTGACAAAGGCCCACTGTGGTTTCCAAGTGCTCGGGTCGAAGCTCTGCCGCCCGCTCCAAGTAGGCAAGCGCTTCCTGATCACTGCCTCGTTGGAGCAGAGCCCAACCCAGGTTGCGCAAAGAAGAAAAGTGGTTTGGATCGCTTTTGACCGCTTGCCGCCACAGTGCCAGCCCTTTTTCCGGTTGGCTTCGATAGTAGTAGAGATCTCCCAGCAAGGAAGCGGCGTTGGCGTCATCGGGTCGGAGATTAAGGATGTCGTTCAGTACCGCAGCCGTCTCGCGACGGAACGGAAAAATCTGCAGGTCCAGGCTCTCAGCGGCACCCTTTGTGATCAGCTGGTTCGCCTCCTCCAGCCGACCTCCTCGATGAAGGGCATAGGCGCGATAGTAATACAGCAACGGATAAACCCTTCCTTCGAACGTAGTGCTGCGAATGGCCTGCCCCAAAAGCCAATCCATGGAGTCCCACGCGCTCAGCCGCATGTAGTTGGCAGCCAACTCAAGGTAACCCTGCGCATTGCTCCCCGTGGCTCGGTGCAATAACGCCAGCATCTCTGGGTCCTCATCGCTCAATATGGAACGTTCCGCATACACGAAGGCATTGGTCGGGTCAACCTCGAGGAGACGGTCGTGCAGGGTAGTGGCGTCAGCGTGCCGGCCGGTTTTCCTGAGCGCGTAGGCGTACGCCTCGAGGACCGAAACCTGCAAGGGCAGCAACTTCACGGACGACTCGAGAAGAGAAAGCGCCCGATCGAAATTTCCCCTTTTTAGCTCGATCAAGCCAAGACCATAGTCCCGCCGGCTGAATGCATCCGAGGAAGGTAACAATCGGTAAAAGTGGCGCTCCGCCTCCCGGAAATTCTCCTGCTCGGCATGAGTCACCGCCAGATAGTAGTGGGCGTCGCCGTTGGCTGGATCCCTCTTCAGGACTCTCTGGAAGTAATCTACAGCCCTTTCGCCTTCGAGTCGGTCCAAAGCCTGAAGTCCCAGGTGCAGATTGGGAGCCGTGTAGTTTTCGTCCCGCTCAAGGGCTGCATTGTAAACACGTGCCGCTTCCTCGACCCGGCCCAGCTTCTCCTGCGTCAGACCCTTCTGAAACAACTCTTCTGTAGTCAGCTCGTCATCAGGTCCAAACTGCCGCGGAATCGAATCGGAAGCAAACTCGGCAGGCGGTCTTTTCCCATCGGGATAATCGGTGTAGTCCAGGAGAACCTGATTCCCATCCCGGATGGTTAGATGGATGGGCTGATCTGCTGCGCCTATTCCAAGTCGTAGCTCCTTCGCAACGGCTTCACCGGCTCGTAGCGAGATCCCTTCCGAGGATTCCGGCGAGTCGCCTGTTTGCCATGAAAGAACGGCGTGAGGATAATTGCCGGTGGCAAAGACCTTCAGTCGGGCGCCGGCGACATTCTCGCCGGGCCGTTGCAAGTGGACGGCGACGTCGCGGGTTGCGGTGGTGAGCCCGCCCAATTCTCCGGCGCCGTACCAATACTCTGTCCATCCGTCGGTCTGTCCCGGCTGTATGAACTCGTAGTTGCCGTCCCAGACAAAGCGCCCGCTCTGGACCTCGACGTATGGAACTCCTGAGTCCGTGTAGCTCTCAAGATGGCGCTTAGCGACCTCACCTACACCCCAGGTCCAGGTCTTGATACCACGGGCAATCCGCCGGTTGGTGTAACAGATCGTGCCGAAATCGCCTTCGTAGTCGTAAGCCGAAATAAAATCATCATAGATATCCAGCCCGAAGACGCCCAGCATGACTTTATTGTTCTTGTACCAACTAAGGTCCACCCCCTCGTAAACAGGCCACTCTCCGAAGTCGGCGGAATCATGCCCAATGGTCTTGGTCATGGGATATACAAATCGTGTTCCCTCGCCGGCAGGAACCCCGGCATTCGTCCAGAGGAGATAACGATTTGGAACCTCGTTCCGATTGTGCAGTTTGAGGGTGACCTCGATGAAGCTGTGGCCCGGACGAAGGGTGAACTCCGCCGTCAGCTTATTTCGGAAAAAGTGATCGATGTGAGAAAGAACGATGGTCTTGCTGCCGTCGGGATTCCGCCGCAGAGCCCAAGGCCAGGGTTCCCCGGGCCAGGTCAGCATGTGGGCGTCATAGGGGCCGTACACTTCGAGGCCCCCCACCGGCCAGGCTCCTCTCTGGTTGTAAGCACTCGGTTTGATGACGCCGGTCTGATAAAAAATGTCGCGCTGCCGTGTCTTGTCCCATGCCGACCAGATTCTGCCTCCTAACTCGGGAAGCACCGTAATCTTGACGTACTCGTTTTCCAAGATCAGCGCCTCGTACTTCACCGGCACAGGTGAGACGGCCAGGCTGCTACGGTCGAAGGCTGTGTAAGGATAGAGACCCCTGCTGTTTCCTACTGCAAAAAGGGGCGCCACCGTCTCCGCTCGTTCAAAAAGATAGGTAGGAACCTCCAGGGTGCCGTGCTCGAACACAACTGCTTCTTGTGCGAAGGCCGGAAGCAGGAGAAGAAAGACGATAATCGAAAGCGGCCGCAGAGAAGCATTAAGATGGTTTCTAAAAGGCAAGCGGTGTATCAACCTTCCGACCCTGTGCATAAACATTCCACACCTCGGACTTCAGAAGCAAGCCGAATTGTAGCAAATGCCACCACCCAATGACCCGCCAATCCCCGGCGGCACCCGGATCCTCGTTCATCGGTTTCCAGTTGGTCAATGCCGCATGTTGATGTTTCAAGGTATCGCATGTTGGCAGCCCCTTAGCAGTGACAAGAGGCTTGTAAAGTGTACCCGGTCCCGTGAGTACTGAGGTTACCCATCACGAGAGCGATCTTCTCCGGCTCAGGATGTCAGGATGAAGACGGGAGATCTCGTCGATGAATCGTGCCCAATCGGTCCTCCCTTTGCCTTCTGTCACCTGCACGGGGCTGCGTCCGGCCGGCGGTTCAGCGGGCGGGACGACATTGCAAACTGCGCTGCGTTCATAGTCGCAGCAGGGTACGTGTTCGGACGGACCACGGCGGCCGGCACCTCTCTCGAATCGCTTGTCGAGGCATTTCACCTATGCCGATGACGGCCGGAGTCGGACCATGTGACCGCCTGTAGACGTCGCACACCCGCTCCATTTGCGCTATCAACTCCCCGTTACGTTATGAGCGGAGGGAATCACGCATCGTACCCTCTTGTCTTCCCCGGAGCCGTCTTTCCGGGGCTGGGTCCCGCAAGCGCGAACCGGGTGTCAATACAGAGACGGCTTCCTTGGTGACGATTTCGTCCTCCATGATCGCGTGCCTTCTCCAAGAACGGCTCGAGCCTGAAAGCGGCTTGAGCTGTATTTCCGGCGCCCTGTATAATTCGGTAACGCTACCCGGGGGTGCACCGCGTCTTTGAGGGTTCAGCCTATTGAGAATCGACACCCGAGCCTTCTAGCGCGCCTAGGAAGCGCGAGTGGAAGGAGTCCATATTTATGCAAACTGGAGCGAAGGGAAAGCCGCCGAAAGCGACAACGGGAAAGCCTCGGAAAAAGGACAGGGGCGCTGATCTGTTTGTAGAGGCTCTCAAGGCTCAGGGTGTAAAGCAAATCGTCGGTTTGACCGGCGGGGCCATCATGGAAGCGATGGACGCCATGTACTCGGATGAGGACATCCAAGTGCACTTCGCTCAAACCGAAGGAGGAGCGACGTGGGCTGCCATAGGCTACGCGCGGACTACGGGAGAAGTCGGAGTCTGTGCAGTGACCTCTGGACCTGGCGCCACCAACACTGTTACCGCCATTGCCGACGCCCATCGCGATAATGTGCCTCTGGTGGTCATTACCGGCCAAGTTCCTACTTCTGCCAGGAACACCGACGCGTTTCAGGAAACAAACATCACCAAGATCGCGGCTCCTACCGCCAAAAGGGTCTTCTACCTTCACCGGGCGGAAGACATTCCTAAAACAGTGGCGGAAGCATTTCGGATCGCCCACGAGGGACGTCCGGGACCGGTTCTGATCGACTTTACCAAAGACGCCCAGCAGGAAGGTGTATCTCCGGAAGCCTTTAAAAGTATTGAACAGTACATTCCGTGCTTGCAAGAAGACACCTTGCCTGAAGAGGAACTGGACGAGGTTGTTCGCCTGGTTGGCCAAGCCAAGCGGCCGGTCATCATCGTGGGCTATGGAGCCGTGCTGGCCGGTGTTCAGAAAGAACTTCAGCAATTGCTCCAAATCGCTCCCTGTCCCGTGGTGCATACGTTGCCCGGCAAAGCCGCTTTGCCGACAGACCACCCCTTGAATTTCGGCATGCTGGGAATGCACGGCTTCTATGTGTGCAACTGGATGGTCCATTACGCCGATCTGGTGATTTCTTTCGGCGCGCGCTACGACGACAGGATTACAGGCAACACGGAGAAGTTCGCCCCCGGGGCTGGAAAGTTGGTCCACTTTGATATCTCACGGCAGCAAATTCAAAAGGTTCTTCCTGAGCGCAAGCTGGGTGTGCCCGGAAATTTGAAGCATACATTGCCTGCCCTCATCCATCGCCTTCAGGATACCCATTTGGATTTCAGAAGTTGGCATGAGGAGATCGCTGAGATTCAAGTGAAGTTTCCTTCCACATACAAGCGCAAGCTCGACATACTGCAGACTCAGTTTTTTGTGGAGACCCTCAATCGAGTGATGCGGCGCAATGTGGAAAGGACGGGAAGAAGGGTCGCTTACGCCACTGAGGTGGGGGACCACCAAATGTGGTGTGGCCAGTTTCTGTTTCTCCAGGATGGCTGGAAGTTCATGACTTCGAGCGGCCAAGGGGCCATGGGGGCAGGGTTGCCGATGAGCATCGGAGCCCAGTTGGCGGATCCTGATTTGCTCGTAGTCTGTGTGGCGGGGGACGGTAGTCTCCGCATGTCGGAGGCGGACCTGGAGACCATCGCCGAGTATGGTCTTCCGATCAAGATCTTTGTGATCAATAACGCGGGCTACGGCATCGTTCGCATGTGGAACCACCTGTTTTACGAAGGTCGCGAGACCGGTGTCGTGAAACCAAAGAAGCGCTGGACGCTCCTTGCCGAGGCCTGCGGTTTCGGAAAGCAAGCAATTCACAGGGTCGAAAGTCCGGCAGAATTGGAAGCAACCATCGACGCGGTGCTCGACGCCGAAGGTCCTCAGTTTGTGGAGCTGATCACTCCCTACGAAGAATGCCTCCCTCTGATGCCTCCTGGAAAGTGCTTCACCGATACGGTCTTGTAGGCAGCCCAAGAGAAGCCGCCTCCGGCCGCCGTGGCTTCTTCTTGTTGCAGTAATGGAGTCGAAATGTCAGTTTGCAGACAAGGAGCGTACCCCCTGAAAACACAGCTTCTCGACTTCCTTGCGTTTACGTTCATCATATTGATCCTTTTCGCCGCTTCGGCGATGGCTGGTGAAGATGGTGTGCTCACAGGTCCGTTGGTGGTGAGCGAAAACTGGCCGGAATGTACTGATCTGGTCACCTGGATGCAAGATGTTATGCGCCTGGAAGGACTGCAGGCTGCCGACGACACGGCTCAGGCCAAGGCCTTTTTCCGTTGGCTCAGATTGTTCAATAGAATGGCCACCGGCGGTATGATTCAGGCAGTGGAGGGAGAATACGGCGAGGAGGATTCCGTCCTGGATGCTCACAAAAATCTCTTTGTCTACGGATGGGGATTTTGTGACACTCACAGCCGCATTGCGGAGGCCGTTTGGCAAGAATTTAAGGAAGATCCTAATGTAGCTCAGAGAGTGATTACAAAGCATGAAGATGGCGGCTACCATACTATGTATCGCCTGAACTTGGACGGAAAGTGGGGCGCTTTTGACGCTCGCTACGGCTACTATTTGATTGCCGAAGATTCTCCCGACGCTCGCGTTCTCGATTGGGTGGAGGTGGGAGTAGATGAGAACATCCTGAAAAACCAGACATTCAAGTACAGAAGTCAGCCGTTTTTCGAGTATTTCGGACGGGAGTGGGAGCGTGCCCTTTTGCTCAATCCCGTTTTCTACAACAGCCAGAAGGAGTGGGAGGAGGCAGGAAGCCCCATCGAATGTGTCTTTGCCGATCCGATGTACAAAATGGGGACAAGGTATCACGATATGGCCTTTCACATTCCCAAGGGGGCTACGATAGAGCGCTATTGGAATAATTCCGCCAGGCAGTTCTATGTTCCAGCGAGAGTGGTTGAAGAACCCTTCAGACCGTCTGGACGTTTTTACCGGGTAACGGAAACGATGCTTGACGGAAACTGGGTCAAGTACGATCCGAACTACGGGAAATGCGCGGCTTACGTCACAACCGTTCCCCTCGACGAAGGTTACAAGGACGAGGTCGCCGGCGGCAAGACGATCGGCCAAGCGTGGGGGAAGTTCATCTACTCACCTGATTGGAGCAACCTTTCGTCACTGGAAGGTTCCGGAATTCAGGGGGATATGGTCTATTCCCGCGAGGCTCCTCATTTACGCCCCAAAGAGCTTGAGACTAGTGGTGAGGCCGTTTTCGACTTTTACAACCCTTACGTCTGGGTCAACGGCACCCTTTCCGGAGAAATTGCAGCGAAGCCCGACGATGCGGTGCGACTTGAAATCCGAACGCTTCTACCCAAGCCACGAAACGCAGAAATGCCCGACGTCTGGTCAAAATGGCAGACTTTACACACGGGGGGCGGTCCTTTCCGCCTCGAGCTGGGAAGAGAACGTTTTAACAGTGAAGACGTAAGCATTCATGGGATCTACAGATTCCAGCTCCGCATGGTAATTCCCGCCGATCCCTTGCGCCGGGAGCCCGTCGGTTTGAGCTTTTTGCGGTTGGACGGCTATTTCGAGAACGGAATCATGTCCATCCCGAGAATTGTCGAGGGTCATAACACCATCCATTTCAAGGTAGCCGATGCCGCCGGCATTTCGGGGCCGATCGAGATCATCTACAGCTATCAGACGCCTTCTGGTGAAAAGAGTCATCGGCAAACACTCTATAAGAGCGACTTCAAGAGCGGGGTGGCAACCTATTCTTTTGAAGCCCCCAATCTCACGAGGTGCAATTCGCTAATCATTCGCTATTGGTGAGGGGACGCATTTTGGCCAAGACGATCGGGCCGGAGAATCCGTGGTTTGTTCTTTTAGCCGGTTTGCTTCTAGTACAAGCGGTGCAGATCCGATTGGTAGCCCGGCGGGATGTTCCCGGTCACCCACCTACCCCGACAGAGGCGTTTTCCATCTCTCAGAGCCACCCCCGCTGTATTTTCCAGCCTGAGGGATCCGGCGGCCGAACCTTCCAAGAGGTCAGAAGACTGTTCCGAGAAGATTCGACCTTTCGAAGGATCATGTCTCAGGCTTTGGCGCAGAATCCGGGCCGGCAGCATCCCGCGGCAAACGCGGCCTGCTGGGCTGTCTCAGACGAGGACCGATATGCTCGTGCCGCCGTCGAGCGGATGTTGCGCGAGGAACCGACGAAAAGCGGAGGTGGAGCATACAGTAACGTATGGTCCTTCGCCTTGGCTTATGACTGGCTGTTTCATCACCCCGCCTTTGCCGTTGGCGAGAAGCGGGTGGTCGAATCCAAGATCGTGGACAGGATTCGCTCGGAACTGGAAGAGCTGGACGGTACAGGCATGGCTCTCTGGCATGGCCGTAATCAGGCGGCCAACGGTCTAATTGATCGCCGCCCTCGCCGTGAGTGACCACTGCGATGTCAAACCGCTTATGCCGCGAATAGCCGCCCACTGGCTAGAGGCACTGAAGGCGTTGCAGTTCAGTGAGGGCTGGCCGGAAGGTCCCAGTTATTGGATTTACAACCGCGCCGAACCGTATCCCCTGGCCGCCGACTGTTTCATTTCAGCGACCGGGGGACGGGAGGAATCAGCAGGTGTTCTCATTCGCTCGGTGATGCGAAAGGCGGGTTTGTGGCAACTCTATCAATATGGTCCCAACGGAGTATTCGAGCCCTATGGAGATTCCGCCGGTTCGCTGCGATTGGGAGAAACCGGATGGTGGACGGTCACGATGGACCACTATGCCAAGGTGTCGCAAGATCCCGCACTGGCGGCGGCGGCCGACTTTTCTCGTAATCGGTCTCCGGCTCCCTACGGCAAGCGCCCTTACTAATGGTACATCGCCGTCTCTTATGATCCCGAACTGAGACCCCGTTCAGGGTACGATCCACTGCGACCCGAAGCGTGGCTCTCCAAGAACATGCCGCAGTCCATGCTTTTCGGCCGCCGTAGCTATGGGGTCGCGTTCTTCCGGGGGCAATGGGGCAACCCCGATGAGCTCTTTGCGAGCTTTAAGGCAGGAGACCTGCTGGCCCACCATGACCACTACGATGTGGGAACGTTTACCATCCAAAGAGGTGGCAACCTGGTTCCGCAAACCGGTTACTACGGCTCTTACTTCGATGAGCACCGTCTCGGGTATCAGGTACAGACCGTTTCGGCCAACAGCCTCCTCGTTTTGGCCCCTGGCGAATTCAGCCGGTACTTGGCCGGGAATCCGAAGTGGTGGCGGTGGCTCTCGGGAGGGCAGCGTGTCATTTCTCCTACCGGCTTTAATTGCTGTAGCCTGGAACACTTTAGAAGGCAGCTGACCAACGGACCGCATCTGGAGAGAGCCGAGATTGTCTCCTGGGAGTCGCAGCCCAATCTGTTCGACTATGTGGCCGCCGACATAACGGCGGCCTATAACAGCACTGTCTATTGCGAACATGGCAATGAGCCCAAAGTATCCCTGGTAACTCGGCAGTTTCTCTATCTGCGGTCGGAGGAGGTCTTTGTGATCTACGACCGAGTGGAGACCACCAATCCCCGCTTCGTCCCTAAATTCGTTCTCCACAGCCTTTCTAATCCCCTGACAGATCATGAGGAGCTCATTGTTGGCGATTCGGACAACGGAATTCTCGAAACTTCTGATAAAGTCGCCACCAGCGGGGATGGAGACGGGAAATTGCGGACTCAGGTGGTTCTACCCGAGAAGGCGAGGATTCTTAAGATTGGAGGTCCGGATTACGCCTTCTACGTGGAGTACGACGGCGATCAGGAAGACGGTTTTGACGGCAAGAACCTGACCGAGGGGATTAGAGAGCGAGGGGACGGGGAAAGACTTGACCAGTGGCGAATCGAAGTAGAACCCGATCCGGTGCAAAGAAGTACTCGCTATCTCATCGTCCTTCAGCCTGAACTTGCCGGCAATTCGCGGCCCGTGTCGGTCGGGCGGGTGCAGTCGAACCCTGAGGTCGACTGCGTTCGGGTGGGAAGAGCTACCGTAGCTTTCGCCCGCCGGGACGAGGCTGTTAGAGAGCTACAAGTGGGCCATCGGGATTCTTCGGATCTTCTGCTCCTCTTGGATGCGGTTCCCGGCATTAGCTACAACGTTGGAGACCTCCGAGTTGAGGCTTCTAAGGAGGGGGTCCTGACGGTTCACAATCCGCCGGTGGGAAGTATCGCTATTAAGGCGGACTAACGGCTTGGAGGCGAGCATGCCAACCTTTCACCCATTCTTGTGAAGGGAGTTCTCATGAAAACGATTCGCCGGCGCTTTTCGCTTGCTCTTATGATCGTTCTGGAAATTGTTTTTCTCGGGCAGTTAGCTGCGGGCGAAGACCGCGTGATTCTCAAGGCTGTTGCGGACACCGGGTTGAGCTCGATCGAGGTGGAGGCAGACCTAAGCGGCGGCGGAGCCCCTGCCGTCCCCATCCGCCAGAACCAGAACTGGTCAGGGTTTGAGAAGAAAGTCCTTCTTTTATCGTTCGATACCGCTCCCATCCAGGGGTGGACTGTTAAAAGAGCCGACCTGTTGCTGACGCTTGCCACCCACGACCTATATGCGGTGGGCGCATGCACGGTTCTCTCACCTTGGCAACCTGGGACGAGCATGTACTGGACGTCGGAAGAGGGAGCTTCCTCCTGGAAGTACCGGAAGAATCCGGCGGCGGGGCAAACAGTCAGCCAGGAAAATTTTTGGGCCGGTCCGGAAACCACATTGGCATCGGTGGCGTGGGCCAATCCCTCCGCCCGTTACAGCCACGCGGGTCCCGGGGGACTGATCCGCCGTCAGACCGAGCACGGTATTCAGTTGCGCATTCCCCTGGATCCGGAGGTGGTCCAGATGCTTTCCGCCGGTGTGGCTTTTGGCTTGGCTATTACCGATGACAAGGGACAGGTTGCCGAGGCTTATTCGCTTAAAGGTACCGGTTACCCGTATCGGTACAATGCGGCCGAGGACATCTGGGTCTACACCTCCGACATCCATGACGAGAACCTCCGGCCGCAGCTTGAGGTCACCGGTGAACCCACGGATCGGAACCCCCCTGCCGCCATTACCGATCTATCGGTGAGCTCAACTGATTCGGTTACCGGGGAGGTGATCCTCGGGTTTCGTGCTCCTGCCGATGGAGAATTCGACCGGGTGCTAGCGTATGAAGTGGTATCGACCAGGGGAGGCCTGACTGAGCGGTCTTGGGACAAGGCGTCTCCCATTCCTGCGTGGGCTATACCCAGGCCCTCCGAGCCGGGGGCCGGCGAAAGCCTTACGCTTTTTACACTGGAGCCCGGAGAATACGAAGTTGGGATTCGCGCTGTCGATTTTGCGGGTAATCGATCTCCGGCAGCGATAACTCGAGTCCGGGTACCCCAGCGCCGCTATCGCACGCTCCCCATTCCGAAGGTGACCTCGGGCCTTTCTGGTGGTTCTCCTGTGCAAGTCGAAGACAAGATGGTGATTAGCGCGATCCCGGAAATGGCGAAGCTGGACCCTGTTTCAGGGCTACTGCTGCTCGACGGGGACGCTTATCAGAAGAATGACAACTACCTCCTCCATAACGAAATCTGGGATAGCTCTTCAAAGCGGATCAAGCTGCAGGGAATGAGAAATGAAGTACTGGCTTTCAAACTGATCGTGTCCCTGCCAAGCGGGATGCAACAGCTCTCCAATATCAGGCTTCGGGCAACGGATCTGGCGGGCCCATCCGGCAAGATCGCTGTGGACCCGAATCTTCGCGCTTTCCGGCTCTGGTACGTGAAAACTGCGAGCTCCAATCGGCCTGTTGTGGGGCCCAACGCGGAACTGATCGAAGACGTAAGGCTTCGCCCGTCTGCGTGGCATTCGGAGGTTTGCCTTCCTCTGACAGATCGGCTGCCGAGTTTTGACATCCCCTCACGAGATAACAAGGTGGAGGGGCAGCGCTATCAGGCCGTCTGGTTCGATCTTTATCTCCCCCCCGACATGCCGCCCGGAGCCTATCAAGGTGGCATCTTGATAGAAGCTGAGGAAGTTCGCCGCCCGGCCGAGATCCGCCTTGAAGTAGAAGTCCTTCCCTTTCGTCTTCCCGACAAGAACCGCTTTTCCGTCGAGGTCAACCGCTACAACTCCCCCCTTCAGTGGCTCGGAATCAACACGGAGAGCGAAGAACTGGTGAGGGGCATGCCGACTCCCGAGCGAAACGCAAACCGTGAGTTATTGCACGATTTTTACCGCATGGCTCACCAGCACCGCACGGTTTTGACCGCCCTTCCTTATAGCCAGAGCGGCTCACTGTCGTATGACTTCGTCCCGGAAATGTCAGGCGAGGGAACCAATCGCCGGGTGAAGAGTTGGAGTGAATTCGACTTCTGGATGGGGCCCCTGCTTGACGGCTCGGCCTTTTCACCTGAAAAGGGTTACATCGGTCCCGGAATCAATACCCCGGTTGATCATGTCTTCCTCCCTTTCTTTGAGGCCTGGCCCATGCCGCTGGATGTCTCCACCTACCGCGATTTCTCACCACTGAAGACACGCCTTGAATTTGCCGAATGGGCCAAGCAATCGCGCCGTCTGGAGCAAGCCTTCACGCCCGAATACCGGGAAGGGTGGATCGAGGTTGCCGAACAGTTCTTCCGCCATTTTCGGGAGAAAGGCTACGTCGGAACCCAGTATCAGTTCTTTTACAACAACAAGTACTACTTCAAAGTCAACTTCTTTTCCGAACGAAGTGCCTCAGGTACAAGCTTTTGGCTGTTGGACGAGCCCGTCGACTTCGACGACTTCGACGCCAACCGCTTCTTCCACGAGTTGGCCCGAGCGGCTACCGAAGCAAGCGCCGGTGACCTGAAAGTTGGGTTCCGGGTCGACGTTTCACAACCGGAAATGGTCAGAGATCTTTGGAACGGTCTGGTCGATATATGGATGGTGGGAGGAGCCCGCCATGCTGCTGCAACCCTTCAGTTACGCCGCCGCCTAATCTCGGGCGAGAACTACTGGAGCTATGGTGGAGGTCCATCGCCCAGCGCCCCCCACATCAACCTTCAGCAATCCTTCCTGTGGCTCTGGGCCAAAGGAGATACCGGTAACATGCCTTACTGGAATACGTTTGGGGGGACCGGTTCGGCATGGGAGAACGGGGACGCATTGGCGGTATTCTATCGCGGGCCCGACTATCCCGGCGGTTCGGATTTTTTCCCGGGTCCACTCGCTGGAACCAGGCTAAAGGTTATCCGCCGCGCTGAACAGGATATCGAGTATTTGCATTTGCTGGCCGAGAGCCGGGGCTGGTCTCGAAAGGAAGTCCAAGAAGCTCTGAGATCGTACGCGGACGACCCGACGGCTGCGTTGCTCACCTTTGAAAAGCTGACGCTGCAGCAGCTGTTTCAACTGCGCCAGGCGGTCATTGACCTTCTGCAAGAACAATGAGGTTATCTGACACGAACGCGGTGGGAGCGCCGAAGGGTAGAGTCTGGCAGCCTGTCGGGCTTTCGAGGTCGGCCCGGGCGGATAAGGTTCGGGTAACCGCGGTCGCCCTAAAGCGATAAATTGAGATACTCACTATCCGTCCCCTCCCTCAGTTCAAGAGTGGCCGCGGGAAAGCACCAGGCTGGGTTCGGCAGGAAGATGCTGAGCCGGCCCGACCTGCGGAAGCTGGAGGATTCCTATCTCCAGTTCACCTCCTTGGTTGTCGGCGTAAGTAATTCAGGAAAACGAATTCAGGAAAGAGAGGGTAGGTGTTCTTTAGGGTCTACGGCGTTGGCTCTCGACCGCCTTCCACCGGCCCAGCCGTTGGAGCTCTTGCCGCAAGGCTTCCCCCACCCACTGCGTCTACAAGGCTCAGCGTTTCCCTCGTACCTTCTCATGCCTCCTCGATCACCTGCCAGCCAAGCATCTCGGCCAGCGTGTACACAGGCTCCTTCAGGTCACCGAAAAAGGTGACCCGATGCCAACCCCAACGGTCCCATTCGGTAAACAGTCTTTCAATGTCCCCGATCGGTTCGGCGCAAAGCTTCGTCCGACACGCCCGATCCTCCCAGATATTGTCTATGCTCTTGGCTTGATGTAGT
>JAPXNP010000012.1:0-19399 GCA_033811955.1 Acidobacteriota bacterium | reverse complement strand
CAAGTGAACCGCGCGGTAAAGGATTTCGTCGAATGAAATCCGTCCGAGTTCTCCCACGGCCCTTTCCTGTCGCCAAGTCCCGTAAGCGGTCACCAACTCCCGCCATGCCCGACGGACTTCGGGTTTGTCGTCCCAAAGTGCCTGTCGGCTCACCAGCCCCAGGAGGCGGGCTCGATCCTCCAGCAACTCCCGCACGGGGGACTGAGCTTTGGAAAGAACTTCGCCCAGCTTTTGGGAGCGTTTCCCCCACAGAGATGTCTGCTCGGAAATGAGCAAGCGCCCGATCTCCCGCCAGTTTACCGGCTCGGCTCCCAGCAGCGAGTGCAGGCGCCTCCCCATACGTTTCCACTTGGGACCGCCGGTCTCTTCGCAGGCCGAGCCGAGGAACGCAAGGCATTTCCTCAGCCTTAGCCTCTCATCCGGCGGCGTGGGAACAGCCAGCCGGGCCAGGTTCTCGGTTAGCCAGGGACGTCCGGCGAGGGCCGTGAGCACCTCCCGCAGCTCCTCCGGCTTCAGGACAAGGACCAGGTGATGAAGCCATTCCTGTCCCTGGGAAGTCGCCTCCACTCTCGTACGCCACCAGTGGCGAAACGCAGCCTTCTCAAAGTCCTCGGTTCCCTCCGCTTCTTCCTCTCCGATGCGCAGGTCGGTGGGCAGACCTGAGGCCAGAGGATAACGCTGCAGAAGATCCAGGGCGTAGCTGTGGATTGTCGAGATCGTCAGATCCACGAGCTCGTCCGCCAAACTGAGGACACCGCGCCGGAAATCCTCATCCGATGAAACCGCCGGCAGGCCCCTCAGATCGGCGGCCAGTTCGGCGAACAAGTCCTCCCCTTCATTGCGCAGCACTTCCTCCAGGAGGTTCAGCTCGCCGACGTCGGCAATCCGCACCAGGGAACGCAGCAGACGATCCTGCATTTCGGCTGCCGCTTTCTGCGTGAAGGTGATCAGCACCAAGCTGGACACCGCCGCCTGTGCCGCCCGGGTGCGGCGTGTCTCATCCGGAGAGAATAGCTCCGGTGCTCCCAGCCGAAAGAGGAGACGCACGGCCCGCAAGGTCAGGGTGTGTGTTTTGCCGGTTCCGGCACCGGCCCACACGAGGGCGTGGCCGTCCGTGAGGACGGCACGACGCCTGGCGTCCCAATCCGGAAGCGGAAGGGTCATAACGCACCGTCCTGTTGGGAATCGTCCACTCTCATTTCCGCCTCATCTTTTCGCTGAGCTCGACCAAAAAGGCGCTCCTGCGAGGAGCATTCCGATGAAATGTTTCCCATGCGGTTGCCGGGGCGTCTTCCGCCAGGCGGCGACAGGCTGAAGCCAACGTGCAGTAGGAGCAAGACTTGATTCGCTCAAGACCCAGATTCTTGTAGACGTCGTCGGACAGAGGTACATACACGCCGCATTCGGCGATCTCTGCCAACTGTTCCAAAAGTTCTTCAGGGGGGATCGACGCGGGTATCTCCACCTCCTTTGGACCCTCCGGCCGAAGGTAGATATACGCGAATCGTGGTTGTCGGCTCTCCTCATGCTTGCAGGACCACATCCAGGGATAGAGAACCGCCTGTGGGAAGTTGCCGGCCTGAAGTGCGTGGCTGGTTTCGGGCTTAGACGGAAAGGGGTTGGCACCCGTCTTGTAGTCCAGAATCCACGATTCCGAGTCCCGCATGTCCACCCGGTCGACCACTCCCGACAAAACCCAGCCCGGCCGTCCGGGCCAGTCGACCCGAAGCTTGACTTCTAAGGCCCGCGGCAAACCGTCACCGCATTCACCTCGCTTCACGGCCTCGAAATACGACGTTACGAGGTCGAAGATCTCCCGCCGTAGGGCCTGCCGCATCGGCTCGGACAGCAGCCTCCAGCGGGGATAGAGGTGTGTCAGCCGGTTTTCGTCAAGTATCTCGTCTGCGGGGAACCGAATCTCGCTGACGGGTCGAGCCTGTTGAAGACAAAGTTCGACGGCCTGTTGTAGGACCAGATGAACCAGCCAACCCCGTTCCAAAGCGTTGATCTCGCCTTCCCACGGCGTCGGTTCCAGGGCTTCCGCCCTCAGCCGTACCTGTGCCCAAAAACGGAACGGACACTCGGCCAAGTGCTGCAGTTGCCCGACACTGAAACGCGCTCCCCCCGGCCGCAATGGTCCGAGGCCGAAAGGGAGTTCAAGGCGGTGTGAATGGGCCCGGTCGACCAGCCATTGAAGAACGGCTTGTTCCTGGGAATCTATGGGTACCGGCTTACACCCCAGCAAAGTTCCCCAAGCCGGGGGTAGGTAGGTGCCCCGGGCTCGGTCGGCGGACAGAAGAACTCGGGCTTGTTCCCGGGGGGCGGGCGGCATGCGGGGCCGAGCACGCGTCTGCATCTTCTCCAGCCGTCCGATTATGCGCTGAACCCAGGGGGTCGCGACTGCGGGACGCCCTTGGGAGTCGAGCTCGGGAATCACCCAGTGTACGCGTTCGGCGGAGGACAGTAGCAAAAGGAGTAGCCGCATCTCGTCCCGCAATTCGGCGCGGGTGCGCAACCAACAACCTGCGTCGTAAGCCAGCCGGGCGATGCGGCCTCGGGCTTCCTCGGGCAACAACGCGTCCTCCGGAGGGTGAAAAGGGAAGCGTTCGCTACTGAGTCCCAGAAGGATCACCCGTCGAGCTGAAATCCCTCGTACCCGCATGAACGAGCCGAAGCGCACTCCATGCCGGTCGATTTGGTCGAGCCTCTCCGTAGTTGGAATCACGGTCTTTACGAGGGCAAACAGATCCGCCGGCAGTAACCGCACGTCCCAGCCCCGCCTCTGGATCGCTTCCAGCGCCGACAGAACCTGCTCCACCGCGACCTGAACCGGCAGCCACGCCCGCCATCGCGAAAGCCATGGAAGAGCGTCGCCGGCGGACAACGGTCTCTGCGGGTCGGGCGCGTCCACCCAGGTGGTGACGAAATCTTTCAAAAACTCGATCTCGGAAGGGCTTAGCCACCAATCCTCCAGTGGATCCCAAGAAGCGGATGATTCGTTCGGCTCCGCAGTCCGGATGGCACATACCGCAAGGAACCGTCGCCAAGCTCCCGCACCCGTCACGGCCCAGCTTCTGAGCTTACGTTCGAGGACCTGGAAATCGACGTCCCAATGTAGTCCGAGATCTTTGTGTTCGGAGAACCAGGTATAAAGCAGGTCGGCGTCACCCCGAGTCAGGTACAACTGCTCCAGCACGGCGACGGAGCGCGACAGGTGGTCGGCCGAAGACGCGAAATCCAGCACCGCCGGCGGCAGCCCAAAGTCGGCGAAGATGCGGCGGGCGGACAAATAGTAGTTTTCGATGTCGGGTGCCGCCATGAGGATCTGATGAGTAGCGAGAGTGGGGTCTTCACTAAGCCACTCTGAGATCTGGCGGGCCGCCTCCACGAGTTCGGCTTCCGTCCCTCCGGCTCGACACCACGTCACCGGCGGGATCTCAACCTCTCTCTGTGCCGGCTCGGTTAGGGCGACCGGCCAAGCCTCCCATGTTTCGGTCGAGTGCAACGATAGAAGCTTTGCCGTCGAGTTCCGCACCATGATTTCGTCTACGGTGCGCCGGGCGAAGCGGTGCCAGGGAGACAAGCCGGCTTGTGTGCCGCCCGGAATTAGGACTTCGAGCCGGGTCCACTCCCCGAGCGCCGCAACGAACTCAAGATTGACGTCGATGAAGTCATAGAAGCCGTAGACCCAGACAGGAATGGGTGATCCGCCCTCCGTCATTAAATAGTCGGGAGGTTGTTGTAGCTCCCGCAGCCGATCCCGTAATCGAAGCAACTGAAGCGGCTCCCACGGGGTGTCGGAAGCTTCCAGTCTCCGCCACCATTGGGCAAAGCAGACGAGAACTTGAGCGGCCAGTGGTTCGTCGCGCAGCTCTCGGGCCAGCTCCACTACTACGGACAAATCCACTGTCCCCAATCCGGCTTCAGCCAGCTCGAGGAAAGTCCCCGCCAACAGAGTGACGAACCCGGGAGAGTTACGGGCGCGAGCGAAAGCCGTTGCGCTGGAGGGCACCTGTTGTACCAACTCCAACAAACTCAGCTGTAACTCCGGAGACCAGCGTCGACCGCGGCTCATGCCGAGCTGCGAGTATAGAAGCCCGGCAAAGGAAGACAGGGGCAAAACACGGATGCCCGCTACGCAACCCTCTCCGGCTTCTTCGGCCAGACGATATCGTAGGTGCGCAGCCTGTGTGGTGGTCGACGTCAGGATCCAACCCTTGGTCAATAGTTCTTCCGTTCCTAGCGTTCGGATCCGCTCGATCAGGTACCGTTCCAGTGAAGTGAAGGTTGTACCGTCAATGATTCGCAGTCCCGTTTTGAGGAAGGTATCCGATGGCAAGGCCAAGAGCATTTCTCCAGTTAGAGTCGCTTGTCTGGAGCGGGCGGCCGGAGGCGGATTTCGCGGGGGTAGGATCGATCTCCGGGCGTACGTGAATTCACAGGTTGCGAGGTTTCACGGTGTCGGAAACCGAGCCCAGAGGAATGCAATGGGCCCCGCCGGCCTTTTCTGGGAACGCTAAGACTTTGGAACGTCCAACACCTCCACGGCCGGACGGGGCAGAAAAACATGTCTCGTCGCCCCGGCCGATTTAGGGGGCTCAACCTTCTCAGGATCTCTTCCGCCACTGTCTCGGAAGTGTATCAGTCTCCTGCGACACCTCGGAGGTGCGCGGGCGAAGCCGCTTCAGCTAGACTCTTGGGGGCTCTTTCCAGACTTTTGGTTGCAGACCGGCGGGAGAAGAACAGTGCCGGACGGTCATTTATTGGGAGCGAAGCATATTGTGGAGAGCATGCACACCGGTCAGGCAAGTCCGGAGATAGTATTGGCGTCGGCGTCTCCTCGCCGCCGGGAATTGTTGCGGCGACTCGTCCGGGACTTTGTGGTAATCCCTCCGGAGATCGACGAAGAGGCGCTCGAAGGTACTCCCGAGCAAGTGTCGCGCGAGCTGGCCCGGCGTAAGGCGGCGGTGGTGGGTGTCGCCCGGCCGGAAGCCTACATCGTGGCGGCCGATACGGTTATCGACCTGGATGGACGGTTGCTCGGCAAGCCGCGTGACGCCGCGGACGCCTTGGCCATGCTCCGGGCGTTGGCCGGTCGTGAACATCGGGTGATCAGTGCGGTCACCGTGCGGGCTCCGCGATTTGCTCCCGGGAAGGATAAGGTGACGGAGTTCACGTCGGTGGTGACTTCCGAAGTTCGAATGAAAGCCGTCGGGGATGACGTCGTGGAGAACTATGTTGCTTCCGGTGAGCCGCTGGACAAGGCGGGCGGGTACGCCATCCAAGGAAAGGGAGCTCAACTGGTGGACGGCTTCGAAGGCTGCTATAACAACATTATTGGTTTACCCCTGTGCGAAGTCGTTCGTCTGTTGACCCTCTGTGGTTGGCCGCAACCGTTGCCTGCTGAAGCCTGCCGGGGGAAGGACGGATCGCCGTGCCCTCGGCTGGCCGAGCGAAGAACGAGCGATCGACGGTTTAGAGCAATGACCCCGGGTGGCTGAAGTGGGAGGTTTCCGGGGAGGGAAGCCGTTGGAACTGCGATCGGAACAATTGGGGGTTCTCGGCGGTGGGGTATACGGGAATGGCGGATCGCCGGGGTTCCGCGCATCGGCCGGATCGTTTCAAGGCCGCTTCGATGCGCATTTTGCCATAATTGGTGTTCGACTGAGTCTCGAAACGGCCGGCACGGAAGGGAAAGCGCGATCCGCCGGAGTGAGAGGTTGGGGGAGCGAAAGCGGTTCCGGAATGCCTCGATTTCGTCGGCTTCCCGGTTGAACGTAGTTCGGAGATCCCATAGATGACTTGAAAGCTCTTGTGACGGCGGAGAAGGAGTGCGAGTGATGCTAACAGGTGCCATCTTCGATATGGACGGAGTGCTGCTGGACAACCTCGACTATCATCTGGAAGCCTTTCAGCGGTTGGGAGAAGAGCTGGGTCATCCAATCGCTTGGGAGGATATCCGCAAGGTGTTCGGACGAAAGACCGAGGACATGCTCCGAGTTCTCTTGAATCGCGAGCTGACGTCCGCCGAGGCGAAGGCTCTGGAGAGGCGCAAGGAAGAAATCTATCGGGAACTGATTCGCCCCACCCTTCGGGAGCACATCGTGCCCGGCTTGGAAGAGTTCCTGGAAGCGTTGGCGGAACACGGCATCCGCATGGCGATCGCGACCAGTGGGCCCCCGGAGAATGTTTCTTTGGTGACGGAGGAACTTGGTCTGGGCAAGTACTTTGAGGCCGTGGTGACCGGAGACGAAGTTACTAACGGCAAGCCGCATCCTGAAGCTTTTCTGCGGGCGGCGGAGAAGCTGCGCTTGCCGTCGGCCACGTGCGTCGTGTTTGAAGATTCTCTCTCCGGGGTGCAGGCCGCCCTGGCCGCAGGCTGCCGCTGCGTCGCCTTGACTACCAGCCACTCGGCCGAGGAACTGCGGGACCTTCGTCCCCATCGGATTGTCTCGGACTTCCGTGGCCTGGCGGTCGAGGACGTGTTGAATCTGGACCGCTTGGGCGTCCGAAATTAGCCCCGGCAAGAAACCGTCGCTATGCTAAGATCCGTCTCTCATGTGGTTTCTGGCGGGGCTGACGGCCGGCCTGCTGCTCGGTTCGATCGGTACGCTTCTGCTGGTTCTCCGGTGGGCGGTGCCCCGCTTGGAGCGCGCCTACGTGTTTCGTCCCTCAAGGGATGTTTTGCGGACTCCGGGGGATTTGAACCTTCCTTACGATCAGTGTTTCATTGACACGCCGGACGGGTGCCGCCTGGCGGCTTGGCACGTCCGACCTCCGAACCCGATAGGGTCCGTAGTTTACTTCCACGGTAGTACGGGGAATCTAGGCATCCTAGTCCCGATTCTCGCGCAATTGTACCGCGGCAACTTACAAGTGCTTGCCTTCGACTACCGGGGATACGGTTTGAGTACGGGGACGCCGACGGAAGAAGGAGTGTACCTTGATGCCGAAGCGGCAGCCCGGTTCTTTCAGGCTAACTTCCGCGAAAGCGGGATCCCGGTGGTCTACTGGGGGCGTTCCCTGGGCGGATGTTTCGCGGCCGCTGCAGCCGCGCGGGTACCTCCGGACGGTCTGATTCTGGAAACCACCTTTCCCAGCAAGGCTTCCTTGGTCTCAGAGTTTCCCCAATACCGTTGGTTCCGGTGGTTTGCTCCTTGCAAGCTGGACACCCTTTCGTTTCTTAAGGACCATCCGTATCCGATTCTAGTCATTCATGGCGAAAAGGATCGGACGGTTCCGCTCCGCCAAGGACAAATCCTTTATCAGCTGCTGGATCCGCCCAAGGAGTTCTTCTGGGTTCCGGGAGCTGGACACATCGATATCCACATGGTGGACAGCGAACGCTACGTGCAACGGGTGTTGCAGTTCGTCACTTCCCTGAAGCCGCCCAGAGTGCACTGACCTCTCCTTTCGAACAAGGGAGCCGGGGAGGCGTGCGCCGAACTGAAGGACGGCCGCGTCGGCTGCCCAGGAAGCTCGGTCCAGCCGAGACGCCTGCGGCTCTTCGGGTGTGGATCCTTCGTCATATGCTGTGCCCGGTACGCCGTTCCCCGCGGACGGTGCTGGGAAAGGCTAGTCCCGCTCCACGCGGTCGACGATCCGGGGCAGGAGCTCAGTCGCGTCTCCCGTCAAGAGCAAATCGGCAAGGTTGTCCTGGGCCGTCGGGCCGAGGTTCAAGACGGCGTAGAAGGCTCCGTGTTCTTTGGCGGTGAGAGGTATTGAAGCTGCCGGATGCACTTCCAGCGTGGAGCCGACGGCCAGGACCACGTCCGCCTGGGAGGCTCCTTCCAGGCCGCGTCGAAGCTCGGTCTCAGGCAGAGGTTGGCCGAACATGACGGTGGCCGGTTTGAGCCAGTCCCCGCAAGCGGGGCACGTGGGAGGAGCGCCGGTTCGCGCGTATTCTTCGAATATAGGCTCGGGGTCGAAACGTCGACCGCAGCCGATGCATTCCACCCAGCGGTTGGTTCCGTGCAGTTCGACTACACGGTCGGGCGAGTTGCCGGCCGCCTGATGCAATCCGTCGATATTTTGGGTCACCAGAAGATGGAGACGCCCCAGGCGTTCCAGGCGGGCCAATGCAAGGTGGGCGGAGTTCGGTCGGGCACTTCGGAACGAGTCCCAGCTGCGCAGTTTGAAGTCCCAATGACGGCGGCGGGCCTCATCCGAAGTAAGGAACTCGTCAAAGTAGACGGGGCGCCAGGTCTTCCAGAGACCTTGCGGTCCGCGGAAGTCGGGAATACCCGAGCCGGTGGAGATGCCGGCGCCGGTAAAAACCAGGACGTACCGTGCTCTCCTGACCCGGTCGGCCAGTTCCGCAACCTGATCACGTTCCGCCATAGCCGGTTTGTAGCGGTGCCACCTGTGCGAATTTCAGCGGACCGTCAGTTCACGCTCCCCGTCGATAGACCGAGGCGTAAATCTGCCGGAACGGAGTCACACAGAAGTTTTCGACCAACTGCTTCGAGGAGACGGGATGAGCCAGAAGGCGATCGACAAAATCGTGATTGAGCCGAAAGGCCAGACGCATGATGTCGGCTTTGCCTTCCCGGCGCTCTATGCGCAGTGCATCCGAGAAGTCGGAGTCGAAAAGGAAGATCTCGCCGTATTGGCGGGATCGCAGTTCGAAAGGTGTCGGAACTTTCTGCTCCCGAGCTTTCCGGTAGTGGGCGGACAGCCGCCTGCGGAACTCCTCCACGTCGAAGTTGCGGACCTTATTGTTGACGCTGACCTCGATGATGAGGTCCCCGTTCTCCACATAACCGCGCAAACCGTACGTGAAGTCCAGCTCGTCTTTCGCGAACTTGATGCGATGTCCCAGGTTGTCGTGGAATCGCTTGAGCTCTTCCTCACCCTCCAAACCGGGATTCTCGGCAAGGCGCTCGGTTGTGATGTAGTAGCCGGCGACGCGCTCGTACCAATCGTCGATAATTTCACCCAGAATCTGGCTTATCGTCTCCAAATCATCGCCTGAGTTTGCCATGTTCCTCCTGCCGCGCAGATTCTAGCAAGTTTCACCCGCGTAGTTTACCCGATACGTTCGGTCAGGCACCAGAGGGTACCTCGTCAGGCGCTTTGGACGGCCGTGCTAGACTGAGACCACCATGTTCCGGATTCCGGGACGCTTTGTCTTCCTGTGCATGTTCACCTTGGCTGTCGGCTGCGGGCCGCGTCTTATCCCCAAACGACCTTTGCCCCGGGAACAGGTTTTGCTTTCCATCCGACTGATGGGAGAGGGAGACGTCCTGTTGCGGCAGGGGAAGGATCACCTGGCCATGCTGAAGTATTTGGAAGCGAGTCGGCTCAATCCGTATGAGGAGGTCATTTTCAATAAGCTCGCGACCGTTTACCTCCGTTTAGGAATGGTTCTCCAGGCCGACGAAGCCATCGACCGATCACTGCGTCTCAACCCGGAATACGCGTACGGTTACAACACGCGCGGAATCGTCCGACTGGCGTTTCAGGACTTCAAGGGTGCCGCCAAGTCCTTCCAGCGAGCGATTCGCCTGCGTGACGACGTCGCGGGCTTTTACATCAATCTCGGATTTTGCCTGGTGCAGCTGGGGAACGTGGAAGAGGCTGTGGCTGCTTACCGCAAGGGCTTATCGCTGAATCCGTCGATCCTTCAAACCGCCAGTGAGGTTCCTTTAGGGCTTTCTCCCGAGGAAGATCTCCCGGCAAACAAGTGCTACGAATTGGCCACGATCTTCGCCCGGCTGGGAAACGTAGAGTACACGCTTCGGTTTCTCGATCGCGCCCTTATAGCCGGTTACGTCACGGAGGAGGAGATCCTCGATGAACCCGTTTTCCGCGAGCTTGCCGAAGAGAGTGAGGAATTTCGAAGATTCTTGGCGTTTCGCGGGGTATCCTTGTGCCTATGACTGATCCTAAATTGGACGTGATGGTTTCTCTTATAGCCGCTGAAACAAACCGGTCGAAAGGGTCCTCATGGACGCCTTCAGCGACTTGTTCGGGACTCCAGGCGGTGAAGCCGGAGGAGGCCTTGGAAGTTGGGCGGTATGAAGCCCCTTCTTCGGGATGGTTACGGGTTTTCAGGCTGAGCCCGGTCGTTTTCTTGATTCTTCTTCTTTTCAACTTCCCGGTCCAGGCCTCGGAAGTGAGCGGAGTTTTCGGCTTCGCTTCTCCTGACGATCTGGAGGCACCGGACGCCCGCCTCGATTTCCGGAATCCTCAATTGTTCGGTTTTCGGTACGAGAAAGACTTCTTGTTCATTCTGGGTCTTGAGCAGAATCTTGTGGTGGCGAGGCGCTGGTTTACGCCCGAGGGAGCTTCGTCCCGTACCGGCTTTTACTACTTGGCCAACGGAGTTATCAATTTTCCGGTCGGCGACATTGTTCCCAACTTGGTGCTGGGAATCGGCTTCCAACATCAGTTCGGGGAGGGAGAGCCGGACTTGGGCACGAGCTTCCTTTCGAACTGGGGGATGGGCGTGAAGTTCCGGGAGCTGGCGGGGCCGCTGGGATTCCGAATCGACTATCGACGCCTGGGGGTGAGAGGCGTCCGAAACGAGACGGTGACTACCCAAGAGCTGACGGTCGGCTTCCTGGTGACGTTCTGATCGGTCGGGCGGAAGCTCCGGTCGCCAAGCCGACACTGCGACGAGGTCTCACCGGGGTTTTCTACATCCGGACCGACAGGACCTTGGAGACGCCCGGTTCTTCCATGGTGACCCCGTAGATTGTCGCGGCGTTCTCCATGGTTCGTTTATTGTGGGTGATGACGAGAAACTGGGTCCGGTCGCTCATTTCGCGGATGACTTGGGTGAACCGAAGAACATTGGCCTCGTCTAGAGGGGCGTCGACCTCATCCAAAATGCAAAACCTGCTGGGACGATAGAGGAAGATTCCCATCAGCAAGGCCAGAACGGTCAGCGTCTTTTCTCCACCCGACAGCAACATCACGTTCTGTAATCGCTTGCCGGGAGGTTGAGCGAAAACGTCGATGCCGGACTCCAGCACATCTTCCTCGTCCAGGAGAGTCATGCCGCAGTCGCCTCCACCGAAGAGACGTCGGAACATCTCCTGGAAATTGCGGTTTACCGCCTCGAAAGCTTCCCGAAACCGCTCCAGGCTACGCCGATTGAGGTCCTGTATGGCCCGAGTTGTATCCGCGATCGACTTTCCGATGTCTTCTCGCTGTCGAGTCAGGAAATCGTGGCGCTCCTGACATTCGTCGAACTCTTCCAGTGCCGTCATGTTGATGGGGCCGAAATCCTCGAGGCGGCGGAGTAATTTTTCATAGCGTTCTTCCAATGCGGCTTCGTCGATCCCCTCGTGCGGGGCAGGTTCAACGCTCAGCTCTTCCAAGGCCAGATGAAGCTGTTCCCGGCACCGTGCATCAAGATTCTCCCATTGGGTCTCAATGCGCGTCCGCTCGATCTCTATGCGGTTCCGCTTCTCCTGGAGTGAAGAGACCTCCTCCCGCAAAGCTCGCAGAGCGTTTTGGGTGACGAGGGACAATTCCCGCCTTTCGTCGAGGAGAAGGCGAGCCGACTGCTCTGTTCTCTTCAGTTCCTCCCGCTGTTGCTCCAGACGTTGCGTTTCTTCCCGAGCCTCGGCCAAATCCCGTTGGAGCTGTTCCAAACGAGCTTTGTCCTCCGCGGTCTTGCGGCTGAGACGGTCCAAACGCTCCTCGGTGTCCCGTCGGACTTGCGAAGCCCGCTCTCGGCTGCGTTGGAGGGAAGCGATACGTTCCTGGAACAGCTCACCTTCCGTGCGCAGGCGATTCGCTTGTTCATGCAGTTCATGTAAGCGCCGCTGCTGATCGTCCTGCCCTTGACGCAAAGTCTCCACGTCCACCTTGGCCTGCTCCTGCTCCCGCTCCACCTGCATCAGGCGGTTGGAGGCATGATCGATTTGGGTGCGTACATCCATCAGTTCGAACTCAAGCTGCTCGGTTTCGGCGTCAAGGTTGGCCACTCTTCGTTCGAGTCGGCGGACGTCCTGATCCTTCTGTTCAATTTCGTGACGCAGACCGAGAAGATCCTTTTCGATCTGGTGGCGTCGCCGCTGTTCGTCCTGCAGTTCCTCCCGGGCTTGTTCCAAACGCCGGCTGCATGCTTCCTTCCGTAAGACGGCTTGCTGGTGGTCCTTGCGCCGGTTTTCGACCTTTTGCTCCAATTCCTTGCGTTGTCTCCGCAGGGCTAGGACACCCAAGCGATTCGTACCGTTCGTGGAGCCCGATACCAGACCACGCGGGGCAAGCGACTCTCCCTGCAAAGTAATGAACGTGCTCTCCGGATAGTCATGGGCGAGATCCAGCGCCCGTTCAAGATCCGAGACAACGACGGCTTCCGCTCGGTCGGGGTGCACCCGAAGAAAGGCTTCCCGGACCTCCGGTTGCATGCGTACCAGACTGACAAGAGGTCCGAAGACGCCTTGTTCGGGTTGAGGCTCCGGCGCCGCTCCCGCCGGGAGAAAAGACCGACCGAAGCCGTTGCTACTGCGAAGGCCGAGAAACGCACACTTTCCCGACTTAAGCCCCCGGATCTCGCTGACGGCCCGAATTCCTTCCTCGAGGTTCTCGACCAGGATGTATTCCAGCTCCTCGTCCAAGAACTCCTCCACCAGACGTTCAAAACGAGGCTCGGTTTCAATGGCGTCGGCCAACGTCCCGGAGACGGCGACCGAACCGCTTCGGGTCAAATATTGAAGAGCCTTCTTCACGCCTTCACTGTAGGTGGATCGGCCGACTTCCAGCTCCTGTATGGAGTGCAGGCGCTCGCTGAGAGCGACAACCTGATCTCGAAGCAGGTTCTCTTCGGCCCCCGCCTCGTCGGCCTTTGCTTGAAGAGATGCGACCTCCGACATTTTCTCTGCAATGGCCGCGTCCAGCTCCCGCAACTGAGACTCCAGAGCCGCCGACTCGCTCTGCTTGACCTCGAACTCGCGTTGAGCTTGGGATACGTGCTCCTGAGTTCGCCTTCGCTCGTCCAGAAGCCGCTCCAGCTCGGCTTCCAGCCGCCGCTCCCGCTGTGTGGCTTGTTCCCGAAGATTGCGCAAGGAAGCGGTCTCGGCGGCGGTGTTCATCAGCTTTTGCCGCAGCGTTTCCAGTCGTTCCTCCGAATTCCGAACTTGTTTCTTGATCTCGTCTTCCGCCTGTTCGAGTTCTCCGAGCTCCTCGACCAGGGTTTCCGAACGCTGCCGCAATTCCGTCGTCTGACGGCCATACGTCTCAATCTCTTCTTGCACCCGGCGGAGAGACTCGTCCAGTTTTCGGCGTTCGACTCCGGCTGCCTCCAGTTCCCGCTCCAGACGTTCTATTTGCTGGAGAGAGAAGAAAATGGTGTTCTGTGCTTTTTCCAGGCCCAGTTGGGTTGCCGCCTTCCGTTCGACGAGGTGCTCCAAGGCGGTCTCGGCTTCCTGCTGCGCCGCCTGTTCTCTTTGGGCAGTCTCCTCCGCCTCCTTGAGACGCCGGCGTGCTTCTCGTTCCGCTTCCGATGCCTTTTCCAGCTCTTCCGCCAGTCGACGTCGCTCGACCGAGAGCAGCTCCGCTTCTCGCCGCGTACGCACGCGGACGACGGCGCGAAATTCATCCTGCAACTCCTTAAACTGCCTGGCCTTGCCCGCTTGGCGCTTCAAGCTGCGAAGTTGGCGTTCCACTTCTACGATGATGTCGTTGACGCGTACCAGATTCTGCTGCGCCAGTTCGAGCTTCATCTCGGCGTTGCGCCGGCGGCTCTTGTAGCCGCTGATCTGTGCGGCCTCTTCAATGACCGCTCGTCGATCAAGGGGACGCGAATTGAGGAACTCCTCAATACTCCCTTGGGCGATCATGGCGTATCCGGTGAAACCGAGGCCCGTCTGCTCCAGAAGATTGTGAAGATCGCTCAGGCGTGTGCGTCTGCCGTTCAGGTAGTAAGCTCCCTCCCCGGAACGGTAGAGTTTCCGGGCGATCGTCACCTCGTCGGCAGGCAATCCCAGCTCCTCCATTAACCGGGAGCTCCCGTCTTCGGGTTCGAACGTGATGACGACCTCCGCCATTCCTGCCGCCTTCCGCCGTCGGGTCCCGGAGAAAATGAAATCGTCCATTCGTCGGCCGCGAAGACTGCGGGCTGTCTGCAAGCCGAGTACCCAACCGACGGCGTCGGAAAGGTTGGACTTCCCGCAGCCGTTGGGTCCAACGACTACGGTTATCCCTGGAGGAAACAGCAGCTGCACTGGGTCCGCAAACGACTTAAAGCCGGCGATCTGGAGCGATTTGAGTCGGAGCATTGCCTCACCGTCATCCATCTAGAGAGTCTTTCTGTCGAACGACTGCACTGACCGGAAATAGTCTACTCCGCCCCCCTGATAGGAAGGCCGGGAACCCTCGGGATACGGTCAACAAAGGCGCAGTATGCTTTATACTTCTAAGTTGGTGTTTGAAGATTGCCCGTGTTCTGTGTTTTCCCGAAGGTAGAAGGCGAGCCGGAACATGGGACCGAACTCCGCAGGTTGAGGTGAAACGAATGGAGAGGGGAACGGGGGCGGTCTTGGCCGCCCTTCTGTGGCTTGGTTCTTCCCTTGTGGGTTGGGCTCAGGCCGGCGAGTTCTTTCCGCTGGAAGACGTGCGTCCCGGGTTGAAAGGCGTGGGCAAGACGGTTTTCCAGGGGACGGAAGTCCAAACCTTCGACGTCGAAATCTTAGGCGTGTTGGAGAAGGTTGGTCCGAATCAGAGCCTGGTTCTGGCCAAGTTGTCCGGTGACAAGGTCAATCAATACGGGGTCTGCGCAGGCATGAGCGGCAGCCCGGTTTACTTGGACGGACGACTTCTTGGTGCCGTGGCCTACGCGTTCTCTTTCGCCACCGAGCCCATCGCCGGGATAACCCCGGTTGGCGACATGATCGACGCTTTCCGCAAGAGTCCGGAGCGGACTTTTCGACTGACTCAAGGTGGCAAAGTCGACCTGATGCGCCTGATCGACTTTCAGGACGGTTCCTTGCTGTCGCGCGGCTGGGGGATTCCGAAGGCGACATCGGTCGCCTACGTGCAAAGTGGTTGGGGGGTTCTGGAGCCAATACGGACGCCTTTACACTTCTCCGGGACTTCCTTTCTAGCCCTTCAGCCCTTTCTCCCTCTTTTTGAAACAGCCGGATTCTTGCCGATTTTGGGAGGTGGCGTCGGCGCGAACGATGAGTGGCGAAACGCACCCTTTGAACCCGGCTCCGCCGTCGTGATTCAGCTCGTTCGCGGCGACATGGAAATGGCCGCATCCGGTACGGTGACCCACGTATCCGGGAATGAGGTGATCGCTTTCGGCCATCCTTTCCTCGGTATGGGTGGGACCGATCTTCCCATGGCGAAGGCGGCTGTTCTGGGAGTTGTTCCTAACCTGATGAACAGCCAGAAGATCGCGGCCACTCTGGAACCGGTAGGCGTGATCCGCCAGGATCGAGCGACCGGAATCTTCGGCTTGAAAGGTGAGCAGCCGCGTTTGATCCCCCTGACCGTGAATCTCTCGAGCAGCACGGGCGTCGACCGAACCTATCGTTACGAAGTGGTAAGGGATGCTTTTCTGAGCCCGTTGCTGGTGGCGGTCACTGTACAAAACAGCATCCTTGCGGTCGAGCGGTCTATCGGGGAGCAGACCTTGAACGTAAGTTGCCGCATCCGAATTCAAGGCCACCAGGATGCCGTATTCGAAACCGGCGTGACCGGAATGGGCGGGACCTCCGCCGAAGCCGCATTGGCCGCCGGCGCTCCGCTCGACTTTCTGATGAGCAGTGGTTTTGCCGACCTGACGATCGAGAGCCTGGTGATCGATATCGCCGCCGCGGAAGAGAACCGGGAAGCGGTTTTGGAGAAGGTCTGGCAGGAGAAGTTGGAAGCGAAAGCCGGTGAGGAGGTGGATCTTACCGTGTTTCTCCGCCTTCCGGACGGCGGGTCCCGGAAGGAGACCTATCCGATTCGCATTCCCGAAGGCGTTCCGCTCGGGCCACTGAAGGTTTGGATCGGGGACGGTATGACCCTCGAGCGGGTGGACGCCAAGCAGGAACCGGTTGAGTTTTATCCGAAAGACCCCTCTCAGCTGATCCGGGCGATCAACAACCTCAAGAAGAACGACAGGCTTTACATCCGCTTATATCGAGAGCAGGCGGGAGCCGTGGTGGGGGGTGAAGGTCTGCCTGGTTTGCCTCCCTCGTTGTTGGCTATCTACCGGTCGGCGAAGACCGTGGGAGAGGTTCTTCCAATCCGCCGGGTCGTCTACGTGGAACACGAGCTCCCCAAGACAGATTACGTGCTGTCGGGCGAAAAAACGATCGAGATAGAGGTGAAGGGTTGAAACCAATGGCGATGCGAAGCGGACTTCCGGCCGCGTTGTTGCTTTGCGTAACTTCAGCGAGTCTGTGGGCTGTACATCCTGAGTTTCACGTGACTGCGACCGTCGAAGCGTTTCTCGAGGGTGAATTTCGTGGAGTGGCGCTTTCGAGCGAGGGGCGCCTGATGAAGGGAGCGCCGCTGCGCGAGGTGGCCGATACCAAAGCGGCGTTTATTCACAGTGTTGCCTTGGCTCCCGACGGGGGTGCTTTCCTGGGCACCGGCACCGACGGAAAAGTTTTCAGGATCTCGCCCGAAGGTTCACTGCAGGAATGGGCGAAGTTGCCCGAGCCCACGGCTTTCGCTCTGGCGATGGGCAACGACGGGAATCTTTATGTCGGTACGGCTCCCGACGGCAAGGTCTACCGGGTCCGCGGGCAGAATCAGTTCGAGGTCTTTTTCGACCCCGACGACAAATTCATCTGGGATCTCCTGTTTGACGGCCAGGGACGACTTTTCGTCGCCACCGGTCCGCAGGGGGTGGTTTACCGGGTGGGACCGGACGGCAAGGGAGAGACGTTCGTCGATTTGCAGGAGGCACACATTGTTCGGTTGGCTTGGGATCTGGAGCGCAACCTCCTCGCCGGCAGCGCCCCCGAGGGAATCCTCTATCGGGTGGATCCGATGGGGAAAGCCTTCGTCTTATTAGACTCGCCATTGGAAGAGGTTAAGGGGCTCGCCGTAGACCGCTACGGCAGGATTTACGCGGCCGCTTTGGCCGGAGAAGCGGGAGTCAAGGCGGAGACGGCTGAGAAGAACAGTCGGCCTGCATCTTCTACTCCCTCTCAGCAGGAATCGGTCGAATCCAAAGTGGAGACGGTGAAGGGGAAATCGGGAGGACGGCTGGCCGTTTACCGTATCGACCGCAGTCGGCGCGTGGAGACGCTTTACTCCGACGAGGAGGAGATTGCTTACGACGTGTTGGTTCGGGAAGACGGGACCGTTCTGCTGGCAACTGGGAACCGTGGCCGAATTTTGGCGGTGGGCGACCGTGGTTTTGTGACCCTGGTGGCTGATACAGAGGAGGAGCAGGTCACCAGAATGTGGGAGGTGGGAGGGCGTCTCTGGCTGGCCTCGAGCAATTTGGGTAAGGTTTTCGTGCTGGGGGGAGACGGATCTCAGCCGGGAGTTTATGAATCGAAGGTGGTGGATGCAGGTGCGGTTTCCCGTTGGGGTCGACTGGAATGGCGAGTGGTGGATGGTGAGGACGCAGGTCCGGCTCCACGCTTTTTTGTACGCGTAGGCAATACGAAGGAGCCCGGTCAGACCTGGACCGATTGGTCGGGTCCCTACACTCAGTCGCTGGGATCGCCTTTGGAGGTCGATGCCGCACGGTATCTGCAATGGAAGGTGGAATTTCCGGCGGCGCCGGGTGCGAGCCCTCCCGTCCCGGCAGGTCCGGTCGTCGATTCGGTCTCCGTCAGTTACCAACATCTGAACCTCCCCCCGGCGATCAACAGTTTGGAAATTCTCTCTTCCGGCGTGGCATTTCTGCAGACTCCGACGAATCCTACAGGCGCGGCGGGACCGGGCGGGCCGGATGGAGCACACCTGACGTCTCTGCCGAAGTCCGTACGACAGGTGGGGAGTACTGGAATCAGTGTTCCTCGGCGCCAAGTTTACGTTCCCGGAGCTCGAAGTTTCTCTTGGAAGGCGGACGATCCGAACGGCGATGATCTGGTTTTCGATCTTTATCTCCGTAGGGAGGGTCGGGGGCGTTGGTTTTCGCTGGCGAAAGATGTGACGGAAACCGAGTACACCATGGATGGAGCCAGCCTTCCGGACGGTGTCTACTATCTCAAGGTAGTAGCTTCCGATCGGCTGAGCAACCCGCCGGGGGAGGAATTCGGATTTGAGTTGATCAGTAAACCATTTGTGGTCGCTAACCGCGTTCCCACCGTGGAATGGGTGGGAGAAACGCCCGGGCAGTCGGGCGAGGTAACGATACAGTTTGCCGTAGTCACTCCTGCGGCACCCTTGTACCGGGTGGAGTATCGGATAGACGGCAAGCCGTGGTGGGTTGCCGACGCGAAGGACGGGATCATCGACAGTACCCGAGAAGAGTTTGAACTTGTGCTCCGCAACCTTTCTTCGGGTGGGCATGATCTTGAGATGCGGTGCATTGACGTCGTGGGCAATATCGGTACATACATTAGGGAAATCACGGTTCGCTGACATACCCGCCGGCGCTGTCTAGAAAGAAAGTGTGAGATTGCCTTCCAGCTCGCGGGCGATAGCTTGCGCGTCCTCGAACGTCCTGGTCACGAGAAAATGTGCCGTCCCGTGGGCGGGCAGCCTGGGATCTCGAAGACGGAATGCCTGAGGTCGGCCCGGGCGGCTGATCCGCAACACGTGTTGAGCTGTCCACGAAGAGAGATCGTGGGTGGGTAAGACCAAGCGCTCAAGCTGGTCGCCGATCAGGATCAAGACTCCGGAACCAACCGGAGCCTTCTGTCGGACCTCTTCGGGAAAAGGTACGTTGAGTACCCGACCCCGAACGCGGGGATCCCCGTAAGCGATGTCCCAGAAGCTTCGAGCTATCCCCGCAAAACCGCGCATTGCTGTCGTCCGTTGCCCTCACCTGTCGGTGGGACCGCGTCCTCCGAATCGCGCGCCAGTCCCCGGCGGCCGATAGAGAATGTGAGAGGGCGGTGTCCTGTTTACAGGCTAGGTCGAAGTCGAATCGGGTACAGGCGCCACTGGCTGACATCCTATGTCAACAAACACATTATATTGTAAGTAATAGATGGAATCGAGGCTGCGGTTCGGCGGGCGCCGTCCGAAGTGCCGAGGTTCCCGGAAAGCGCTCTTGGGCACCGCTCCCCCGAAAACTGGGGATGAGGATAGATGTCACGCCGGAATACCGTCGGGAAACTGATCACACGCCCGAATATTGTCCGCAAGTGCTTAGAAACACGGGTTCGAATCCCGGTCCGGGGCCAATGTTCCTTTCCCGGAGAAGCTTGACCCGTGTCGAGCGGAGACCGTCCGCTTGTCCGCCGCTCGTGTGATCTGATCAGGCGGCGAGGTAACGGTTGTGCGTCCGCCCTGGGCGAGGACGTCGACCGTCGCTCATACC
>JAPXNP010000011.1:5757-19547 GCA_033811955.1 Acidobacteriota bacterium | reverse complement strand
CAGCCATGTAAAGGACGGTTTGGCGATAGCCAAGGAGCTAAAACTCGGGCCGGCTGTATCGGACCTGATCCCGCAACACCACGGTACGCGGGTGATGACGTACTTTTATCAAAAGGCAAGGGAAGCGGCTGCAGAGAGAGGTGAGGCTTTGCGGGAAGACGATTTCCGGTATCCGGGGCCGAAGCCGCAGACGAAAGAGGCGGCTATTCTTATGTTGGCCGACCAAGTGGAGGCGGCGGCTCGGACGTTGCAGGCTCCCACACCCGGTCAGATCCGCGGACTGATCGACAGGGTCGTGCAGGCAACCATTCAGGACGGGCAACTCAGCGAGTGCGATATTACGATGCGCGAGCTGAAACTGGTGGCAAGAGCCTTTGAAAGGGTCTTGACGGGCATCCATCACCATCGGATTGAATATCCGGGTTTTGAATTCCAAAAGAAACGTGAGCCGGACGAAGAACCCGAAAGTTCGGTTATTCAATAGGCAGAGAAGCCGTCGGTTCGACCGTGACCGGCTGGAGTCGTTTTGTCGACGGCTCTCCGAAGAGTTGGATCTTCAGCAGACGTGGGGAGTCATTCTGGTTGGAGACCGGAAGATCGCAGAATTGAATCGGCGCTTTCGCCACCGGTCAGGTCCGACCGATGTGCTGTCGTTCCCGACTTCCGAGGAAGACCGGAGAGTTGACCCTTATCTGGGGGATATTTTCATTTCGGTGGAAACCGCCGATCGTCAGAAGACGTCCGCTTTGGAGGACGAATTGTGCCTGTTGATCCTCCACGGAGTTTTACATCTGCTTGGCTATGACCATGAGACCGACGAAGGGGAAATGCATCGTCGGGAGGAGTGCCTGAGGGACCGGCTCGGTTTGCCGATCCGCTAACCAAGGAAGGGAGGAATGAGTTCCGAAATTGGCATAGGTATAGGTAGCAGTCTGATCCTGCTGCTGGTTTTACTCTACTTTTCCACCTTTGAATCCGCCGCTCTGAACGCTTCCCGTCTCTCCATCCGTGTGCTGGCCGAAAAGCATGAATCACCCCGCTACGCCCTGCTGGGCAGGCTGGCCGCGGATCGGAGGTTGTTCCTACTGCCGCTGCAGCTGTGCAACTTGGCCGTGCTGGTTGTGGTGACCGCCGTTTTGACGGTTACGTTGACGCGGGAGATTGGTTGGTCCTTGGCATGGTCTTTGATCCTAACCGTGGCCGTCGTTGCACCGTGTCGCTTGTTGTTGCCTCAGTACCTGGTGCAGGGTCGCGCGGCGGATATTTTGCTGGGTCTGCTTCCTACGCTTCGGCATATTTACCCTGCGCTCGCCTTCCTGGTGCGCCCACTGGTGGTCGGGCTGGGATTGACCGCTAAGCGCAGGGAGGAGGAGAACGAGCGAGACAACGGGGACGAGGAAATCACGGAAGAGGAAATCTTGGCCTATCTTGGAGTGGGGGAGGAAGAGGGCATTTTCGAGAGCTCCGAGAGTGGACTGATCCAGTCGGCTCTCGAGTTCGGCAGCACTCTGGTGCGGGAAATCATGACTCCTCGGAACGAGATCGTGGCCATTGAAGAGAACGCGACCCTGCGGCAGTTGCGTGACCTCATTGTGTCCAGCAAGCACTCCCGCATTCCCGTCTACCGGGAACAGTTGGACTTCATCGTCGGAGTGGCCTACGTGCGGAGCCTTTTGGCACATCTCGAACCGGGCCGGGAAAATGAACCCATCACGCCGTTGGTCAGCGAGGTGCTCATTATTCCCGAGACCAAGCGTGTCTACGATCTCATGAAGGAGATGCAAGCGAAGGGTGAACAGTTGGCCATAGTGATCAATGAGTACGGTACCGTCTCCGGATTGGTGACGCTGGAGGATTTGGTGGAGGAGATTGTAGGTGAGATCCGGGATGAGGATGAATCGCCGACGGAGGATATTGTCTACGAAGGGGAGGGTTCGTACATTGTACGGGGAGCAACCGAGGTTGACTTGGTGGAGTCGGTGCTGCACGTCGACTTCGGGAAACGGGAGGCGGCCACCGTCTCCGGACTGGTGGTGGAGTGCGCGGGACGGGTCCCGTCACCCGGAGAGTCGGTTCGAATCGACGGCGTCGAACTGTTTGTCCTGAGCGCCGACGGCAAGCGGATTCATACACTACGGGTCAGGGCGGCCGCCGGCGCTTCGCATTCAAGTGCCGGCGCAAGGAGCGACGTTGATGGAGGTTAAGGGAGTGAACTCGGAAGGGGGCGTGACGGAGCAAGACGAACAATGGATGCGTCGCGCCCTTCGTCTGGCTGCGCGAGGGAAGGGATTGGCAAGTCCCAATCCCATGGTGGGAGCGGTAGTAGTAAGGGATGGAAAGGTGGTCGGAGAGAGTTTCCACCGCTACGACCGGGTCTTGCACGCCGAAGTGGCGGCCCTAAAGCAGGCGGGAGAGGCGGCACGAGGAGCCGATCTGTACGTGACTCTTGAACCTTGCTGCCACGTCGGCCGTACGCCCCCATGCATCGACTGCATCATCGCGGCGGGTGTGCGAAGAGTATTTATCGCCACCGAAGACCCGAATCCCCAAGTGCGGGGCAGGGGGATAGCTTCGTTGCGTCGCGAGGGTATCGAGGTCCACGTCGGATTGCTGCGGGAGGAAGCTGTCCGGCTGAACGAAGCCTTCTTCTTTGCCATGGAGCACGGCCGTCCCTTGGTAACCTTGAAACTCGGTCTCACCCTGGACGGCAGGATTGCCGCCTGGGACGGAAGTTCGCGCTGGATCACCAGTGAAGCGTCGCGACGAAAGGTTCATCAAATGCGATTCGAAGCGGACGCCGTACTGGTGGGCATCGGCACGATTCTTGCCGATGATCCTTCCCTGGACGTACGGGGAGCCCGCCGCAAGCGGATCCAGAAAGTCGTTTTGGACAGCGGCCTTCGGACGCCCCCGGAAGCACGGCTTTTTTCCTCGCAAGATCCGGTCGTGATTTTCCATGGGCCCAACGCAGGGGGTCCGGATCGCCGACGGTTGCAGTCGCGGGCGGACCTAGTGGGGGTGAGACGGGCCCGATACGGGCTCGACTGGTGCAGGATACTTGAAGAGTTGCATCGTCGTCAGATTCGCCATGTCGTGGTGGAAGGCGGAGCCCATGTAGCCACCTCTCTCGTGGCTCACGTTCGGCCGGTACGGGTGGCTCTTTTTTACAGCCCAAAGTTCCTGGGATCGGAAGGGCTTCCGTGTATCCGGTCTCTGGGCAAGCGGCCGGTGACGGAAGCGCTTGCTCTCCAGGATGTCACGTGGAAGCGGATTGGTGAGGATTTGATGCTTACTGGAGTTCTTCGAGAAGTCGAGTGACAACCGCCTGAGGTTCGGGTAACTGCTCCAGTGGAACTGGGCTTGGCCCGGGAGGAAGATGCGGGCAAGCCCAATGCATGTCCGCCCCGTCTACGGCGGAGAACTTGGTGTCGCTGCGGTAGAGCGATCAGGTTTCCGGCTCAAGCTCAGGCGTAATCTCCCGCCAGCTCCAGGTGTTGAGAGGTAGAAGGCTCAAAGCGCGACGGACCGCTTCCTCCGAGTACACGAGGTTACTGTTTCCCCGCAGATCAAGCTGCGGACGCCCGTATCGAACAGTGGAACCGTCCTGCTCAAGCCGGGCGATCAGCAGACCTCCCGTCAGTGTTTTGTTGGCCCCCGCCAGGCGAACGGAACCTTCACCCACCACCATCACCAGACCTTCATAGTCGAAGGCACCGTCGTACTCCAATTCGCCCCGAACCACCAGGAGCCCGCAGCCGGATCCGGAGCCCGACAACCTGAAATCGCCCTCGACGACAACGAGCTTGGGAGACTCTTTCGTTCCGAGTTTGACCGGGCTGCCGGAGAGGTGCGTCGCATCGTCGGTGTATTTCACGTCGGCTGCACGGCCCAAGGCCTCGGCGAAGCGGGAGAGGAAGCTCGGGTCCAGGATTCTGCGGCTGTGAGGATCGGACCGAACCTGCTCGGTGTCGTCCCGGAGTGACGGCTGGGGGCCGAAGGGGCCTTCGGCTCCTCGGATGTTGTCATACTGATTGCCGCTGAGAGCGGTGTAGGTACTGAACAGGCTGGCGCCGGCGTCGCCCCCACTCGGGTTGTCATAAAGAAAACTGATGCCGGGCCGCTCGGGAGATCCCTCCACATCGAACGAGTTGCCGCTGAAGTGCGAGGTATTGTCGGGCCCGAGCAGGGCTACAGCCCCTCCGATCTGCAAGGACTCGTCCCTTCCCACAAACGCCTCCAGGACCGCTACGGTATTGCGGGTGTTCACGTTTCGGCCGACGGAACCCCCCAAAGGATAGACACCAACCACCCGAATGACCCAGTAGGTGATCGTGACGCTCTCGTCGGAGGCAAGAGCCGAAGCCAGTGGCGCCGGTAAGGCCGACACCAAGGCGGGGGTGGTAAGCAGTGGATTCAAACTGCTGACACCGGCCGCGCACTGGAATGCTACCAACCACGGTGTCCTATTCAAGCGAGGGATCTTCGGGCGGAGTTCCAAAGAAGCCTGGGTCAACGTCCGTTCGACCTGGGTGATCTTGGCAAAATAGCGTCCCGGGCCCATGGGCTCTCCCAGCGGTGGCGTCAGCAACCCCGTCACCTCACGAAAGCCCTGAGGGGCGGGGGGATTGGCAAAATCTACGGTTCGGGCCTCTTCCAGGGGTATGGGGTTCCGGGCCGCATAGCTGCTGGGGAGTGGGGCCCCGATTCCGACGAAATCAGGGACCCTGGTGACCTGATCGGCCGCATCGGCCAGATCTTTTCCGCGCAGTTCCGTCCGGACGACGTTGAGGCCCGCCTCAGCCAGCGTCAGTGCGGCCTGGTGACGCTCGAATTCGTCACTAATGGTCACTTGGTTTATGCTGCTGGACGTCAGGGAAAGCGCTACGGCCAGAAGAATCAGCGAGATAATCAGGGCCGCCAATAGCGCCGACCCGCGCTCCTTTCGGGCGTTCCGAGGTGTGGATCCGGCACATCCTGCGAACTCGTAAAGTTGCGTGTTCCGTTGCCGGTCGCGGCGGGCGACCGGCCGCGTGAGAAATCTCCCCGTCTGTCTCATGATCGACTAGCCTCCCGTAATGGTTCACGCCGGCGGCATAATCTCCGCCGTGATTTCTCTCCAGCTCAGCATTTTGAGGGGGAGTAGGTTGACGGCCATTCGAATGCTTGCCCCCCGAAAAAAGAAATTCGAGTTTCCACTGAGAGTGAAACGCGCCGTACCGAAAGAAGGATTTCCCTCTTCATCTTCTTCGATGTTCGCAACAAACATGCCCCCTACCACCGATTTGTTGGCACCGCCGACATCGGCGACACCCTCTCCCAACACGAGGATGAGTCCGTTGAAGTTGAAGGCTCCCTGATAGCTCAGTTCGCCTCGAACGACTAAGAGGCCGCAACCGAATCCGTTACCGGAAACCCTCAGATCTCCCTCCGCCACGACCACCCAGGGTTCTTCCTTGGTGCCGAGTTGAGCGTCGCTTCCGCTCAAACTCGTCCCGTCCGGATAAACCCCGTCGGCTGCGACGCGAACGCGGCGGATAAAATCGTTCAAAAATGCCGGATTCAGTAAGTTTTGAGCATCCTCAAACTCGGAATTCCGGAGCGTTTCGGTATCGTCGCGCATCGACGGAGTCCTGCCGTATGCTCCCTCGTCTCCGACGATGTTGTTGTACTCGTTGCGGGACAGTGACTCGTAGACTGTTTGGAGCAAGCTTCCGGCGTCACCTCCTTCGGGATCATCGAAAACCGCTGAGAATCCTGCCTGGGCGTGTTCGGAATCGTGCCGATGACCTCCCCGCAAGATCTCATCCAGAGTCATTCCGCTGTGATCGTAACCGTTCAGTGTAAAGGAGTTCCCGTTGAAGAAGCTGTTCTGGGCCGGTTCTGCGTCCCTTCCCCCTATCATGAAGGGGGCCGACACGTTCAGGCTGAGATCGCGATGAAACAACGCTTCGATGACCGCGACGGCGTTCCTCAGACGCGATCCTGCAGAAGTCAGTGTTTCCTGCGGAAGGCACGGGAAAACTCCCACGGCTCGGATAAAGAACTTGGCATCGCTGTCCCTCAGAAGGTCTCCGTCCCCATCGTCGTTGTCGCTAATGCGTACAAAGTAGTGTCCCCCCTGCAACGCCACCCCGGTCCCCGGTGTAAGTAGGCCGCGCAGCTGCAAACTCCCTTTGGGTGCAGGCGGATTGTTGTAGTCCACGCTTCGGGCGTCCAGTAGGTCGACGGGGTCACGATAGGTCGATGGACCGTCGCCCACAAAGAGGGGCAAGGTGCCTTCCAGGTTGAGCAGGTCGTCGATTTCACGACCTCGCAACGCCCGTTGGGCTTCGGCGAGACCAGCCTCGGCGACCGCCAAGGCTTGCCCATGGGCGATCATGTCGTCGGCTGCGACGGTGTCTGTGGTGTTGACGAAAGCAATCCCAAGGGCCAGGACCATCATCACCATGGACAAGACCAACGCCAGAATCAGGGCGGAACCTCGTTCTGATCTCGACATGTCGACATCTCCTTAGGGAATCACCTGGGGAGTTCGGCTGCGGATAAAGACCTCCGAACGAAGACTCAGAGTGTAAGGACGTTTCATCTGAAGATCCGTTCCCTCGGTTTGCCCCGTCATCTCGATTACGACCCGGGCGATCTCGTTCGGGTCCGAGGTGATGTTGCCCTGCAAGTCCAAGAAGGTGAATTGCAGCTCACGAATGCCTCGCGCCAAGACTTCCTCACCGTAGCCGATATCCGCATAGACCAGCCGGGAACTCGGATCATGCCGGAACGTGACCACCTCGTAGATACTGTCTAGGCGACCGTCGGGATCGCCGGTGGCTTCCGCCGGGTTTCCCGACGTGCTCGGAACCGAGCCTGTGATATCGCTGTGGACGCGGATCCCGCCGTCTCCCAGAAGCTGCACAGGAGGCACGCCGAGGGCGACGATCGGCTCGTTGCCCGCTTGGCGGACGACACGGGTGATTTGGTCCATGGCGATACGCATCTGTCCCAGGAGTTCCGCTTGTTCGGACTGAGCTCGGAACCCGGCTTGAGCCTGATAGAACAGCGCCACCATCGGAGCGCTGATGATGGTTAGTACGGCCAGCGTGATGAGGGTTTCCGTCAAAGTATAGCCGGCCGTGCTTTGCGCCGGGAATGAAGCAATCTCTCTTCTAGTGCACCTGGGCATGACGCAACCTCGAAGCCTCAAGGGGAGAACTGGGTTGTCAGTGTCAAAGTCTCGGTTTGTCTCGGGTTTGCCGAATTTGGAGCGACGGTGACGACGACCTCCTTTCGTCCCGAGGAGATTTCGGTTACCCGCCAGCTAATTTGAAACTGGAGAGTTCCTTGCAACGTACCCTCCGGTACGCTCAACTCCACGGCCTCGGGTCCGTGATCTCCTGGGGCGAGTTCGGCCGGTGTGATGCCGGACTCGATTTCATTCCCATAGGCGGTACGGAGTTCCTCCAGTTTGGCTTGAGCCAAGTTGAGAGCCTTGGTGTCGTACTTGGCCAGCTCGTGTTGCTGGAGAGCGACGAGCATGAGCTGGGCCAAGGCCATCAGGCTGATGGTAAGCAGAAAAAGGGCCGCCAAGGCCTCGACGAGAGTGAAACCGGCTTCAGACCGATCCAGGACCCGGGTCCTCATGATTCACCCCCGACGGTTCTAACTTCCACCATACCCGTGCTTAGAACCTGCACCTCTACGGTTCTTCCGAAGTCGTCCACGACTCGCACGACTCCCCCGCGTGCGAAACCCCGAGGAAAGAACTCGATGACTGGGTTTGAACCTCCAGCAAAGCGTATTCCGGATTCGAGACGCTTTTCAGAACGTGGCGGATGGTCGGGGTCCTGGGGATCGATCACCTGAAACGTGCCGGCGGCTGTATTGATTCTGACTTGCAGAGCGGCTCCGCGAGTGACGGCGATCGTTCGTGCGAGGTTGAGCTCCGATGCTAACAAAACAGCGGAACTGTGCAGGCGGGTGGCGGCAAGAGACTGCTGAACCGGCGGCACAACGAACCCAAGGATCAAGACGGCCAGTGCCACCACGATCATGAGTTCAAGGAACGAGAACCCGCCGCGCCCACGCATCTTGAACGCTATTGTCGGACGCCCGCTTGTTGAGGAGAGGTGATTCAGGTCACGATCTAGGCGAAGAGGACGTCATCCATGAGTCGTTCCGGATCGGGAATGACGAAACGTCGGGTTTCCACTTTGATCAACCCTTCCTCCTGAAGATGGCTCAAGACCCGGGTGGCCGTTTCCCTGGAGATACCGACAATGTCGGACAGTTCTTTATGCGTCAACTTCATAGGGATCACGTACCCCTTCTGGGTCTTGACTCCACGCGTATGAACCAGCTGATGGAACGCCATACGAATCCGCGCGTCGGCGTTATGGAAGGTCAGCACTTCGATCTGCACCCAAGCTTCCCGGCATCGCTGGCAAAGGGTTTTGAGTAGAACCGACGAAGCCTTGGGGTGCTGGATAAGAGTCTGGAATTCCCGAGCTCCCATGATGTAAAGCGTCGTAGGGAGCACGGCGGTCACGGTGGCCGGAGTTGTTCCGCCGTCGATGAGAGCCATCTCTCCGAAGTATTCTCCGGCTTCGTGAAAAGCCAGAATCATTTCCTTACCGTTGGGAAGTAAGCGGGTGACTTTCACCCGGCCTTCCCGAACGAGGTACAGATACTGCCCCGTATCTTCCTCCAAGAAAATCACATCGTTCTTCTTGTACTTACGCTCGCGGAACAAGCGTGCGATCTTTTCCAAATCATCGGCCGGCAGCTCGGCGAAGATCGGAATATTCTTCAGATAATCGGCTATCTCGGAACTCATCGTTCCTCCAATAATCGTTGGAGGTTCTTCACGTTGTACTTTTTGCCCAATGCGTCCATTAAATCGGCGATCTCCCCCGAGCGCAATAGGTTTTCCTCATATTGTGCCAAAAGCGGATCCACTGCACATCGATCGACTCCGATCTGGAGTGCCCTCTTCGCCCCGGAAAATGCCCGATAGTGGCTGAAGGCACGAACCGCCAGATATAGAAAGACTAGGTTGGGCCCCGGGATGGGTGTCAGCAGGCTCGCAAACAGGGCCAAAACGGTGTCCAGCCAGCACCAGAATCTATGCTTCTGTTGTCTGGCGGTGAGGAACGAGCGAAAAAGATTCCGAGCCTCTTCAGCTGAGAGCATGGGGGGATGAACCAGCTCGATACGCGACGCGTGCCGGAGGTTCGCACAAAGGTTTTCCTCCGGATGAAAGCGGTCCCGCATAGCGTCGTAACCCGCCCTAATACGCTCCCGCCAAGTAGCGATGGTGCCGGCTTGCGACGCGGTACTCTCTGCCGATCGGAAAGTCTCCCCGCCGGCAAACCGCCATCTACCTTCTCTGTTCGGGATCAGGATGACGATCTGTCGATAGTCTTCCCACATCATTAAGCGTTACGATTCTACTCGGAGCCGCCGCTCGGAACGTTGAAAGTACGCATTTGAGAGATGCTACGTTGTTGGGTCATGACGGGCCTGGATCTTCCCTGGAAACTTGAAAAGCTTGGGCTTGCCGCACCCGCCGGGAATCTGGGTCGACCTAGAGCCATGTCTCCACCCTCGGTCCCCTCGTGGTGCTTCGCCGGAATCCTTGCCGCTGTGCCGGCTTGGGGTTTCGTCGCCGGAACGGAAAGGTTCACGAGGTTTCCTGAAATTACCGGAAACAGATACCGGAAACACAAGCCTGTGACGATCGAGTAATAGTGCATGACGGCCGTCGTCGCAAACGTTGCGGATCCTCCGGCCCAGGAGCAGTCTTTCCCCGACAAGCGGCCAAACGCTCTCGGAGAGGCCCTCTGGGTTAATCGGTCCACGTCCAGCTCTGGGACGATCATGGGAATGCGCCAGGCGAAAAGGAAGACGACCTATGGAATCAGGAACGATCCGCCTCCGTTGGTCGCGGCGATGCGGGGAAGCGCCAAGTGTTCCCGGTGCCCACGGCCACCCCAGGATCGATACGATCAAAATCCACCGGAACCAAAAGCCTTCAGGCAGGGCTGTGACCCATTGTGTGCCGGCGGTCCAGATATGCGCGGATTCGCTGTACCGGATCGGCTGCGAAGGCGATATCTCCGATCACCGCAACCGCGTCGGCGCCGGCTGCCCACACGAGGGGAGCGCTTTCCAGCGTGATACCTCCGACGGCCACCAAAGGTTTTCTCTTATGTGAGGCCAGTCTTCGCAGTGCTTCCAGCCCTACGACCGCGTGAGCCCCCGGCTTCGTTTCCGAAGCGAAAATCGGCCCAAGCGCCACATAATCGACCGGCCGGGACTGTGCCTCCTCAAACTGGACTGCGTTGTGGGTCGAAATTCCGATCAGCACAGTTGTTCCGGCCACTTGCCTGGCGGCTTCCACCGGCAGATCTTCTTGCCCCAGGTGAACTCCCGCCGCCCGGGCGGCCAGGGCCAGGTCGAGCCGATCGTTGACGATGAGCTGAGCCTTGGTGCGACGACAGTCACGGCTGACGGCTACCAGTTCGTCAAACAAACTATGCGTCGGTAGTTTCTTTGAGCGCACCTGGAAAAGAGGGATCCCGGCATCAAGGAAGATCCGAGCTTGGTCCCGCAGACTTCGCCCGCATTGAGTCGGTTCTGCGGTGATAGGATAAAGCGGTCCCAGCCTGAGACTTTCCATTGCTGCGGTCTCTCTTCCGTACTCCCGGCAGTTGAGTGCAAAAGTCTAGTCCGCCTTCCTCGATCGGACAAGGGAAGACGGGTTCGATTTACAAGAGGAGGTCCGCCAACTGACGGATCAAGATCACCGCGATGGCGAGCGGGCAGAGAAACTTGACCAGAAAGGACCAAGCTTCGCCCAGTCGAAAGCCCGGATTACTGCGTTGAATTTCCGCCACGGCGTTCGCGGTACCCCAACGCCACCCCACGAAGAGGCAAATGAACAGACCTCCAATCACCAGTGACAACTTGCCGAAAAGAAAATCCACTCGGGAGAGGAAGCCTGAGAAGAAGGACACGTAACCCTCACCCAGGGCACTAGGGACTCCTAGCAGGTAGGCGGATACACCGACGACGAGAGCCGCCCACCGCCGGCTCCAGCCCCGCTGATCGATGAAATACGCTACGACCACTTCAAGCAACGAGATGGCAGACGTCAACGCCGCGATTGCCACCAGCAGATAGAACGCGGTCCCGAAGAGCTGTCCAAACGGGATGGTGTTGAAGATATTGGGAAGCACGAGAAAGATCAGAGCGGGACCTTCGTCCGGCTTTAACCCGGGGACTGAGAACAAAGCGGGAAAGATGGCAAGGCCTGCCAGGAAAGCGACCAGCAGGTCGGAAAGACTCACGTAGAGAGCGCTTGAAGCGAGATCCTCCTTTTCGGAGAGGTAGCTGCCATAGGTGATCATGGCGCCCATCCCGAGACTGAGGGAAAAAAAAGCCTGGCCCATGGCGGCCAAGACCACCGAAAAGGAAATTTTCGACAGGTCGGGCCGGAGGTAGAAATCAATGCCGCGCCAAGCCCCTTCCAAAGTCACCGATCGCAGGACCAGCAACAAGAGAATCAGCAGCAAGAACGGCATAAGAATCTTGGTGATCCGCTCGATACCGCCTTCCACGCCGCCCATAACCACCCAAATGGTTAAGGCCATGAACAGGGCGTGAAAGACGAGCGGCCAGGGGCCGGCTAAGAAACCTGTGAAAGCGGCTTGGATCTCTGCAGGGGACTCGCCGAGTCCTTCCGTCAAGGTAGTAGCCAGGTATCGAAGAGTCCAGCCCGCCACAACACTGTAGTAGCTCAAAATGACCAGGCCGGTGACGACGCCCAAGACTCCCACAAAGCGCCAGCGAGTTTGCGGGGCCAGCTTCTTGAAGGCTCCCACCGGATCGCTTCTGGCACTACGACCGATCGTCAGCTCCGCCATCATGACTGGGACGCCGAGAAGCAGTACGCAGATCAGGTAAACGAAGACAAACCCGGATCCACCATACAAGCCCACCATCATCGGAAAGCCCCAGATGTTGCCGAGCCCGATGGCCGAACCGGCCGCGGCCAATACAAAGGTCAGTTTTGACCCCCAGGTACCACGTGTGCCGACACCCGCCGAGTGCGTCAAATGAGTCCCGCCTCCTCGAGAAAATGGGTGCCGTACCTGCCTTGAACAAAGTCAGGGTGACGAATGATCTTCTGGTGTAAAGGAATGGTCGTATCGATTCCCTCGACGATGAATAGGTCGAGAGCTCGTGACATCCGGACCAAGGATTCGCCTCGATCCCTTCCGAAAGCAATCAGTTTCGCAATCAGCGAATCGTAGTGGCTCGGTACCTTCCATCCCTGGTAGGCGACCGAATCGAGTCGTATACCGGGTCCTCCCGGCGGTACGTAGGCGTTGATCAGTCCCGGAGACGGCCGAAAACTGATCGGGTTTTCCGCGTTGATTCGGCATTCGACGGCATGTCCGGAGAAATGCACATCTTTCTGGCGAAATCCCAGGGTCTCACCGGCGGCGATCAGGATCTGCGTCTTGACGATGTCGATTCCGGTCACCATTTCCGTGATCGGATGCTCCACCTGCACCCTGGTGTTCATTTCGATGAAATAGAGGGATCCGTCGCTGTCTCGGAGAAACTCGACCGTCCCGGCACTGAAATATCCGATCTGCTTCATCGCTTTGCAGACGGCGTCGCCCAGCTCTTCCCGTTGCTTGGCGGTCAGAACCGGACTCGGCGTCTCTTCAATGAGCTTCTGGTGTCGCCGTTGGATGGAACACTCCCGCTCTCCGAGATGTACGACGTTCCCATGTTCGTCCGCCAGGACCTGAAACTCGATGTGCCGCGGGTTCACCAAAAACTTTTCAACATAAACCTCCGGTGATCCAAAAGACGCACCCGCTTCGGCTCGAGCGGTTTCGAGCATACTGTCGAGCTCCTCCGCCCGTCGTACGATCCGCATGCCCCGCCCGCCGCCACCGGCGACTGCCTTGATGATCAAGGGATAACCAACCCGCTCCGCCTCGGCTCGGGCTTTACGGGGTTCCTTTTCAGGCAGAACGTTGGATCCCGGAACCACCGGTAGCCCGGCTTCCTTCATCCTCCGGCGAGCCTGGGCTTTGTCACCCATCAACTTGATGGAATCGGGAGAGGGACCGATGAACTTGATTCCGCAAGTCTCACAAACCTCGGCGAAGTACGCGCTTTCCGCCAAATAACCGTACCCCGGGTGGATCGCATCTACGTTGGCGATCTCGGCGGCGCTGATGATGCTTGGGATATTTAGGTAACTTTCATAACTACGGGCCGGGCCGACGCAGACCGCCTCGTCCGCCAGCTTCACGTGCAGGCTGTCCCGATCCACTTCCGAGTAAACTGCGACGGTGGGGACCCCCAGCTCGCGGCAGGCGTAGATGATCCGAACGGCGATCTCACCTCGGTTGGCTATCAGGATCTTGCGAAACATCATACGCGGGCTGGTTCCCTTAGGCGGATCTTGAACAGGGGCTCTCCGTACTCCACCGGTTGCCCGTTTTCCACGAGTACGGCCACGATTTCTCCTGAGACGTCGCTCTCGATTTGGTTAAAGATCTTCATCGCTTCAATGATGCAAAGGACGGTGTTCTTCGTAACAAAATCGCCCACTTTCACGAAAGGTTCGGCGTCCGGCTTGGGTGTGCTGTAAAAGGTCCCCACCAGAGGGGCTTTGAAGATATAAAGGTCTTCCTCCACCTCGGCCCTGGTGGTTGATTCGCCGGTCGGAGCGGGCAACATCTGGGACGACACCACTGCCGGGACCGTCGCTC
>JAPXNP010000011.1:0-5747 GCA_033811955.1 Acidobacteriota bacterium | reverse complement strand
CGGCACCGACGGAGGCTGGAAACGGCGGACGCGCACCTTGAAGTCTCCTTGATCGATCTCCACTTCCTCAATTTGCGACCGATCGACCAACTGCAACAGTTCCTTGATCTCTTGCCAGTCCATAGATCTTGGCGTCCTCGCTTTCTCGCACAGAGCAAAGGCAAGCCGTAATTGTCTTGACTCCGAGCTTCTCAGTCAAGCGAATCGGTAATTCAGGCCGCCGGAATCGGGGGCTTCCCCCGTTCTTCCCCCTGGAATCGGTGTCGGCTCGCTGAAACCGCATGCGAAACGGAATCCGTTGGAGCTGCGCTCGCCGAGACGCCGAAAAGCAAAGAACCGTCCGCGGCAATCAAGTCGGCCCGGGCGGGATCAAGGTGAGAATGCCGGGGGGCGGAATCGAACCGCCGACACGCGGATTTTCAGTCCACTGCTCTACCGACTGAGCTACCCCGGCATGCGGGGAAGGCACAATTGTAATGAGATTCAGATAACGGCGCAAGCTGCAACAGTGGCCTGCGATGGAAGTCTGCGTCCTGGTATCACCGCTGCACACGCCCGCTTCCAGAGCCTTTGAGTAAAGCCTCCACTTCTCTTGTCCGAACGCGATTGACGTCCCCGGGGATAGAGTGTTTGAGGCAGGAGGCCGCTACTGCAAACTCCAGAGCTTCTTGATCGTTACGTCCCGACAACAAGGCGCAAATGAGACCGGCGGCGAAAGCGTCACCTCCCCCGACCCGGTCGACGATGTCCCGGATTTCATACTTGCGGCTGACCAGGAAGTCGTTACCGTTGAACATGACCGCCGACCAGTCGTTGTGATCGGCGCTGTGACTTTCCCGCAATGTCACCGCCTGTTTGCGCAAATTGGGGAACGCCTTGGTTACCCGCTCACATAAGCGGTGATACCTCTCGATATCGAGCCGACCCGACTCTACGTCTACTTCCAGCTCGATACCCAGCGATCGCTGGCAGTCCTCTTCGTTCGCGATGCCTATATCCACGTGACGAACCAGCTCCGGCATCACTTCAGTCGCCGGTTTCCCCCACTTCCAGAGTTTTTTGCGATAGTTGTAATCGCAAGAGACGGTTACGCCGAGCCTTCCGGCCGTCTCGACCGCCCGTCGGCAGCTTTCGGCCGCGGAGGCGCTTAAGGCCGGCGTAATTCCCGTGAAGTGGAACCAGTCCGCTCCTTGGAGAATGCGTTCCCAATCGAAGAGATCGGGTGATGCTTCCGCCGCCGCCGAGTGCGAACGATCATAAACCACCACCGACGGGCGCTGGTTCGCCCCGGCTTCCAGGAAGTAAACGCCCATCCGCTCGCCCGTACGGATAACATGCCGAGTGTCGACGCCGGACCGCCTGAGCTCCCCCAGGCAGGCGTCGGCAATCGGGTTGTCGGGCAAGGCCGTCACGAACGCGACCTCCATCCCGAAGTGAGCCAGCGACTGCGCCACATTCGATTCGCCGCCGCCAAACGTGGCTTCCAGCATCGGGCTTTGCAGCAAGCGTTCGTGCGAAGGAGACTTAAGGCGCAGCATAATCTCGCCGAATGTCACCACTCTAGGCATGTGTTGTACCTCCACGCTTTTGCCGAGCGCTCGCGGCGACGCTCAGCGCTTCCGCAGCTTGGCGCATGATCTTTTCCGTATTTCCTTCGGCCAGATCCTTTCGATTTGCTATCCATGTACCGGCGCAGGCCAGTACATTCGGCAGGGCAAGGTAATCGGAAAGATTCGCCGGACTGATACCGCCCGTGGGGATAAACCGCAAATCCCTCAGGGGGCCTGCCACGGCCTTCAAGAAACCCACGCCCCCGGCGGCTTCCGCCGGAAAAAACTTTGCTACGCGCAAGCCTCGAGACAGCACCTGCAGCATTTCCGAAGGTGTCACGACGCCGGGAAACACCGCCAAGCCGCAATGCATGCAGTAGTCCACGACAGCCGAGTCGAAGCCCGGCGAAACGACGAAGCGTGCTCCGAGGTCCCGAGCCTGCCGGGCCTGATCCACCGTCAGAACCGTGCCGGCTCCCACCAACAGATCGGAAAATGTCTTCGACAGTCGAGCGATAGCCTCGCCGGCCGCTCCCGTTCGGAACGTCACCTCTACACAAGGCAGTCCCGCTTCTAGTAGCGCTTCTCCCAATCTTTCCGCCTGGGCTGCCGTCTCGAGTACCGCCACTGGGAACACTCCCCAGGCTTCCAACTTGGTCGCAATTTCGTCAAACATCGTTGCCCTCAGGCACAACAGACTATCGATTTTCCGGCCGGTTGGAAAGACGGCGCTCTCGAAGAGAACGTCGCTCCAATTTGAGGGATGACGGCGGAAACGAGCATGAAGAATAGCAAGCCGAGCGGGCGGCGCCGATTACGGGAAGAGATCGAGGTCTCTCCAGGGGGCTACTTCCCGCGCAATTTGCGTAAATTGCGTGACGCGCGGGATTCCTGTGATCCGCAAAATTCGCCAAGCTTGCGTGGCTCGCGCCGTTTGCGCAACTCGTGAGCTGCGCGAGGCCGGCGCTCCAGGAGAATTTCGAAAGCCTGGGACTACGGCCGATCGGACGGCCGATATTCCCGGTCGGTGCCAGGAGCGCCGGGTGTGAGCAAGCGGACCGCTTAGCTCCGCAGGCGGTAACCCCTTGAAAAAGGCAAGACAACAAGTCGGTAAAATACGTCTCTTATGAAGGGTAAACGATGTATTGTTCCCGCCGAAGGTCCAAGAGCCGGAGGCCCGTATTCACCCGCTGTGGCGGCGGGGGGTTGGATTTTCGTGGCCGGACAGATTCCTGTGGATCCTCGTACCGGCGAAGTCGTCAGGGGCTCTATCGAGGAGCAAACGAGGCGTGTGCTGGAAAATGTCCGTCTGGTCTTGCGGCCGGCCGGCGTCGATTTGGACGCTGTGGTCCGTACCACGGTGTACCTGAGAGATCTCTCCGATTTCTCTGCGATGAACGGAGTTTATGCGGCGTTCTTCTCCACGGAGGCGCCGGCGCGCACCACCGTAGGGGTGGCCGACCTGCCGCAGGGGGTGGACATCGAAATCGACGCCATAGCCTGGTCGGGTGAATAGCCCTTGGGTTTTTGCTCTGTTACTTTGGGATTAGAGAGACACAAAAAAAGGCCGCTCGCCGGCGGCCCTTATCTATCATGAAGCCGAAGGATGGCCCCGTTTCCACCCAGCGGCACCTAGAGTAAGGGTTTACGAAACCTTTACCTCTACCCTGCGCGTCTGAGCCTCGGCGCGCTTGGGTACAACAATGGTCAGGACACCGTTCTTCAACTGAGCCTGGATCTTCTCCGTGTCGGCCGACTCCGGCAGGCTGAAGCTGCGGCTGAACTTCCCGTACCACCGCTCGGAAAGAACGGTTTCGGCTCCTTCATGCGGCGTCCCCGCCTTCTCACCGGACAGAGTCAGCACGCCGTTGTCAACCTGAATATTGAGGTCCTTTTGCTCCAAACCCGGCACTTCCACATGGAAGCGGAACTCCTTGTCGGTTTCCACAATCTCTACCGGAGGAATCGCCTCTGTGGGCCGAGTTGTCCAATCCCCAAACATCTGGAACAAGGGATCTTCGAAGATCGTGCTCACACGATCAGGAAGAAAGCGGCTCCTGCGAATCGGCATCAAGCTTGCCATGGGTGACACCTCCTTTCCTGAAACTTCCTTTGCATTTGGCGGGGCCCGCTTCTGCTCCGTCGGCCCCGCACCAAGCCTTTAGGTAAGATCGGTTATCCGCGCTGTCAAGCAAGTTCGTCGTGGAGTCTCGCCCGCATGGAAAATGTGGGGACACGCACCAATTTCGATTCTAAGCCATTGAAAGTAAGGGCTCAAAAGCGACGTCTGGTACCAATTTCTTTGAGTGGAGGAGAATTTGACTCATGCTCGGAGGAACCCCGTCCGATCGTGCCGGGCCTCTCCCACTACGACTACGCCGCCGTACCCCCGACCCGACCGGTGGCGTCCAGCAGTTTGCACGATCTGCATGGAACGTATGCCAGCTACTTCGACCGTAAACCTTTGGTTTGAGCAATAGCCAGGTTCGCCTCCGCTGGAAGGAATTGGTACCAGACGCACTTGCCGATCCTTTATTTTCAATAACTTGAGCGAGAAATCCGTGCGTGTCCCCACAATTTAGGTTGAAGGGCCTGGAACGTCCGGCGGCGCGACGCCCCAGGCGAGGAAGGCGACCGAGCATGGCGATGTCCGAGACCTTCCGGGCGGAGTGATACCATGGTCCAGCAATGCCGCGAGTGTACCTCGACAACAACGCGACCACGGCGGTAGACCGCTTGGTGCTCGAGGAAATGCAGCCTTTTTTCTTAGAGCGGTTCGGGAATCCCTCGTCGATCCACGCCTATGGGCAGGAGGCGCGCCGGGCGGTCGAAGAAGCGAGAGAGCGCGTGGCAAGCCTGATCAGCTGTGAACCTCCGGAGATCGTTTTTACTTCGGGAGGGACGGAGGCCGACAACGCGGCGGTGATCGGTGCCGCCCGAGCCCTTGGTGGTCGGGGCCGTCATATCGTCACCTGCATGGCGGAACATCCCGCCGTTTTGCGGGCCTGTGAATTCTTGGAGACGCAAGGTTACGAAGTCAGCTACCTGCAGCCCGGCACGGACGGAGCGATTTCTCCTGAAGCGGTACTTACGGCGGTGCGGGACGACACGATCCTGGTGAGCTTGATGGCGGCGAACAACGAAACCGGCGTGTTGGGGCCGATCGCGGAGGTGGGTCCGAAGCTCAAAGAACGGGGAATCGTCGTGCACACCGACGCCGTCCAGGCGATAGGGAAAGTGCCGGTTCACGTGGAAGACTGGCAGGTGGATCTGCTCTCCCTCTCCGCTCATAAGTTTCACGGCCCCAAGGGCTTAGGCGCGCTGTATGTTCGGCGTGGAACACCTCTGGCCCCATTGCTCTTGGGTGGCGGCCAGGAACGGGGACTGCGGGGCGGGACGCTGAATACTCCCGGGATCGTGGGACTGGGCAAGGCGGCGGAACTGGCCGGGCGGTACCTCCCGGAGATGGAAGGTCGAGTCAGAAGCTTACGTGACGGCTTAGAGGAAGGATTGATCAGCCGGATCGTTGACACGCAGCGTAACGGGCATCCGGAAAATCGTCTACCGCACGTCATGAATTTAAGTTTTTCAGGAGTTCACGGAGAGGCGTTGACCATCTCTCTGGACCTGCAAGGTGTCGCCGTTTCCACTGGAGCGGCCTGCCATTCCGGATCGGTGGCTCCGTCGCATGTTCTCGTCGCGATGGGACTTCCGGCCGATCGGGTGCAGGGAGCACTTCGAATCAGCCTGAGTCGGTTGACCACACCCAAGGAAATCGACACGGCCTTGGCCGTGATTCCCGGTGTGGTGCACCGGCTGCGTGAGGCGGCCGGCGTGCGCTTCTTTTAGTGCGCCGCTTTCTTGTTGGAACCGCGATGGGAAAGATCCTGCATCGGTCGGGCTTTCAAATGCTGTTCATCAGTGCGGGGGCAACGCTTTCGCCGGCCGTTGAGAGACGGCTAGGCGTCGTTTTCTGACATGTACAGTCCTACCGTCCAACGCTTGCTTGCCGGTCTCGCTCACCGGGGAAGACTTCAGTCGCCGACTGGCGCGGCCGAGAGAGAAAATCCGGTTTGCGGAGACCGCTTGCGGTTGGAACTTGAGATCACCGACGAGGTGATCGTACAGGTCGGCTACCTGGTAGAAGGCTGTACGGCGGCCGTGGTGTCGGCCGAAGCCGTTGCAGAGTGGGCGGAG
>JAPXNP010000010.1:0-19599 GCA_033811955.1 Acidobacteriota bacterium | reverse complement strand
CCGTAGACCCTGCCGTGGGGCCCCACCCTGCGGGCGGACAACAGCACGTCGACGCCTCCCCCGGAACCGAGATCGAGGACGACCTCCCCGGGTTTCAGATCGGCCAAAGAGGAGGGGTTGCCGCAACCCAGGGAAGCGAGTAAAGCTTCCTGGGGAAGCTTCGCAACCTCCGTTCCCGAGTAGAGGTTACCTGTGATCGGGTTCTTACCGCCTTCAAGCCGGACAGGATCGTTTCCACAGCACGAGCTCGGCCCGCAACAGGAGGCCGTTTTCAGATCCCGTGCCTGTCTTGCCGCCTTACCGTAACGGTCCTTGATGATCGTTTCTAAGTCTTCCATGCTCATAAGCACTTCCACTTTTACCGCACTTGGGCCGCCGACTTCCAGTGCCCACGCTTCAGTGAAACAGCTCCGGATAAACCACGCGGGCGCACGCTTCCACCACCGGAACGGCTTCGCTGGCGTCTTTCCCGTAGCCGTCGGCCCCGATCCGTTTGGCAAATTCGGCGGTGACGGGCGCTCCACCCACAACGATTTGGACGTCATTCCGGCCTGCGAAATGCTCTACCGCTCGGCCCATGAACGGCATGGTGGTCGTTAAGAGGGCACTCAAGCAGACGATTCGGAAGCCGTCCTCCACCGCCTTGTCAAATTTCTCAAGGGTGCAGTTGACGCCCAGATCCAGAACTTCAAAACCGGCTCCCCGGAGCATCATGGCCACCAGGTTCTTGCCGATGTCATGAAGGTCGCCCTGTACCGTTCCAATGACCACCTTACCCCGGGTTCTTCTCTGGCCTTCGGTCATCACGGGTTCCAGCAGACTTAGGCCGGCCTGCATGGCCCGTGCGGCTACCAACATATCCGGTACGTAGAGTTCGCCCCGGGAAAAGCGCTCACCGGTCTCCCGCATGGCCGGAATCATGGTTTCATCCAATAACGCACCCAAGTCCTCACCTCGCTCGATAGCCGACTGCACGATCTCGATTACTTCCCTCCGGCGGCCCTGGGTGATCGCATCGAATAGAGCTTGATTGCGAGCCACAACTACCTCCTTTCCTATCTGAGGGTATTGCGAACGCCGCAGAGAAGCTAGACCGGGAGGTTGAATTCTTGCCAAAGGCAAGCCCGGGTTTCCGGGGCGAGGACCGGGGCGAACCGGGAGAGACGAGCCGCTGCGGTTCGGCTCCGGAACCGCCAAACTTGGAAGCTCCACGCAGTGCGACATTCCGTGCTCTACCGCAACCTTGCGGTCCGGACTCGCGGCGCCTTCATTGCGGCCCGTTCTGTTCTTCTACGACTTCGCCGGGTATGCTCTCACCAGGGCGAGAGGGCCCCGAGGAGATGGAGTATGGGCAGCTTGACATTTGCTTCTGCACGGAGCCTCTGCTGGGTGGGCGTCGCCGGCGTCTTGCTGCAGACGGCGGCGTGGGGGCAGTTGACGGCCCCTCAGTATGACCAAACCAGGGAAGGTTTCCTCGTGTTCCACCCCATCCGCACGGACGCCGAGGGCAAGATCATTTCATGGGCCGATCCCGAACCCGGGCGCGCTTTCGATATCGTCATCGGAAAGGTTTGGGACTTCTGGATCCACATGCGTAGAGATCCCAACGGACTTCCTTACTACATGAACCATCAGGTTTGGAGGCCGCTCGCGGACGATCCCCGCGGACTCGGGGGCGGACAGTTTGCCATGGTTCTGTCTTCCTGGCGCTTGCTCTACCAGTACACCGGCAGCGAAGAGGTGGTGGAGAACATGAAATTCATCGCCGATTACTACATCACTCACGGTTACTCGCCGCCGGACGCCGCCTGGCCGAACCTGCCCTTTCCTTACAACTGCTTGATCTACTCCGGTCGCTACGACGGCGACATGATTTTGGGGCCGGGTTACCTCCAGCCCGACAAAGCCGGAGAGATCGGTAGCGAACTCGTCTATCTCTACAAGATGACTGGGAATCGAGTGTATCTGGACACCGCCGTGAAGATTGCCGACACATTGGCCGGACATGCACACCCCGGGGACGGCGAGCGGTCACCCCTCCCCTTTAAAGTCCACGCTTTTACCAGCGAAGTGGGCGCTCTGGTGGACTATTACGACCGCTCCGAGGTCCTGGCCCGCAGCGAGTACACCAGTAACTGGAGCGGCACGCTGGAACTTTTCGAACAGTTGGTGGACCTGGGAGAGGGGGAGCCCTCCGCCTACCGGGCGGCTTTTGACCTGATCTTACAGTGGATGAAGGACTATCCTCTGAAGACACAGAAATGGGGTCCCTTCTTTGAGGACATTCCGGGCTGGTCGGATACGCAAATCAACGCGGTGACATTCGCTCGCTTCATCCTTCTCCACCGACACCTGTTTCCCGCTTGGCGGGAAGACGTCCGGCGAATCTTTGACTGGGTGTATGAGCGCCTGGGCGACGATACCTGGAGCAACTACGGGGTTCGGGTTGTGCGTGAGCAAACGGCCTACGAAACCCCGGGGAACAGCCATACGTCGCGGCAAGCTGCAGCGGAGTTGCTGTATGCCGCCCTGACGGGAGAGGAAGGCCGGGTGGAAAACGCGGTTCGGCAGCTGTCATGGGCCACCTACGCTGTGGCGGAGGACGGCAAGAACTGTTATCCCCGAGACGAGGTGTGGTTGACCGACGGTTATGGAGACTATGTTCGGCACTTCTTACGGGCTATGGCCGCCAGGCCCGAGCTGGCTCCGGGCGGCCGGGATCGCCTGCTGCATGCGACCTCGGTGATCTCGCGGATCGGGTACGCCCCCGACCTGAACAAGTCGTTGGTGCCGGATGTTCCAGCGGCGGAAGCGGCGGAGACTTTGATCTTCTATCGCACGTTTGAGGCCGGCGGGATGGAAGTCCTGCGTCTGCGACGGAAACCTTCCGCGGTGAAGCTCGAGGACAGGCAACTCCCGGAAAGGGAGAACCTTGACGCCGGCGAAGGTTGGGATTGGCGCTCTTTATCCTCGGGGGGCGTACTTCGTATCCGCCGGGAGAATGGGAGGCGGGTGAAGATACTGAGAAATCCTCTGGTGGAATAGACTGGAGGGCGTATTCGCAGAGATACGAGGATTGAATGGATCCCGCGGACGTTGTGACATCTGGGATGATGCCAAACGGCGCGGGGACCTGCGATGCGCCGAGATGTCCGGCGGAGCGAGAGGAGGGGAATAGCACGATGGAACCTGGGAGAGACGCTTGTCCGGCTGTAGTGCGGCCGTCGAAAGAGTTGCCGTTTCAGACGGTTGCCGGAGGAGAAAGGGCCATGATGCAAGTGCTGATCGGTCCCCGGGACGGAGCTCCCAACTTCGCCCTACGTCGGTTTCGGATGGAGGCGGGAGGCGGGATGCCGCTGCACACCAACAGTGTGGAGCATGAGCAATATGTTTTGTCCGGTCGAGGCCGTGTAAACATCGGCGATCAAGTCCGTGAAGTCGAAGCCGGGGATGTGCTCTACATCCCTGCCGGAATTCCCCATTCTTACGAAGTCTTGGAAGGCCCCTTTGAGTTCCTCTGCATTGTGCCGAACCGGGCGGATGAAATCCGGATCGTGAGTGAGTCCGACTGAATTTTCTGTTGCAACGCTGTTGCCGCCGACTTGATGAGGTGCAACCGACGGGACGTGTCATACCCCCACGGCGGCGGGGCTGGAAGCGAGGACGGCAGGGCCGCGGCCGGCGGCCCGGAGGGTCAGCTCGTGGGCCAGCCGCCGGGCTGTTGTTTCGGGGAGGTAGCGGATCGTCGGTCCGCCTCCGGTATTCGTCCGGCCTGCCGTGTCCACTACGACGGACGCCATCTTCCATCGCCGGTCGAAAGGACTTTGCGTCCAGATGACGTTTTGGATGTTTCGGTACGGGACGAAAAGGATCACCCGATGAAACCAGCCCTTCCGAGTAACCAGGTAGGAGTCTTCAAGAGCATAGCCGAAGTTCCTGTACCACCAGCGAACCCAGCAATGGATCAAAGGAAATCCCGGGATCAGGGAAAGAACGAACCAGCCGAACGCCGGCCATAGGAGAAGCATCATCGCCAGCAACAGAAACCAACGCACCCGGACTCGCCTGCGAACCGCTTGCGGCGAGATAGGCTGCCATGGTGGGTCAAGCGTAACGTTGGACCCCAGAACTTTCGGGAGAAGGCTCTTTACGATCTCCCAACGCATCACGGGGACGAACGGTTCTCGTTTCTTCTCGTCCTCGGCCACCCTGTGTTCGCCGGCACTGTCGACCCAGAGATCCGCCATCCCGAATCGGCGTCGCAACCAGCTTTGCTCAATTTTCAGCGCTTGGACCCGGGTTGGAGCCAGGGTTTGGGTCTGCCGGCGCAGCACGCCTGACGTCCATACCAGGTTCCCGTGGCTTCTTCTCAGTGTGTAACCTCCGTACTTTAAAGCAAACCGCCCCATGGCGACGCCCAATCCCAAAAGGATAAGCACAATCGATTTCCCGAGCGTGTCTTCAAAAAGGAAGCGGATCCAGGGCTCAAGAAAAGTGCCTGCAAAGGGATCAAAGATCTCCTTCGGCGGCCGGAGAAAGACGTCCGGCGTCTGCGGCAACCACTCTTGCGCGATGGCATTCCCTACGGCGGAGACGGCAGCAAAGTACGCAATGATGCCCAGTAGGGCGAGAGCCGTGGAAGCCAAGCGGGAGGTCAAGCCCCCCAATGCCAAGTCTTCCCACGGAAGCCGAAGCAGTACGTGATGTTCCGGTTGCGCGGTGGCCGAATTCTCCTTCGCAGCGACTGCGGCTCCCCCGCCAGCCATCTCTTGCAGACGCTCGGCCTCGATGCGACGGATGACTTCGAGCTCGGCCTCCTCCTCATCTTGGCCTGCGGTGCGGATGATCACGCGAGCAACTCCAGTCAGGCGATGAATCGGCCCTTGGCTGATCTCGATTTTCTGTATGCGCTGCCATGGAATCCGGCGCTCCTGGCGCCACAGCAGACCTTGGCGGATCACGAGACCGTCCGGGCCGACGCGAAATCGGAAACCGGCGTAGCGGACGACCACCTCGACGGCCCCAAGTCCGAGCAAGATCCCAAGTATCACTACGGCCGTTCGCAGTCCGACCAACAGAGCGAGCGGAATTAAGGCGACGAAATAACCTCCGACCCGCGTCAGAATGGGCACCCACAACGTCGCCGGGTGCAGCCGGGTGAAGCCGGCGTCGGGATCCAGCGGGCGGGGCCCCGGGGATGCGATAGGTTGCTCTTGCGTCATACTGCGTCTTGATCTGCCGCGGTAACGAGATCTTGGCGGAGTTGGGACGCGGTCTCCCGGGCCAAGCCGGGCAGTTCATGAGAGGCGTTGCGCGTACCGGCCGTAAAGATCTCGATCCTGGCGAGCCCGAACCTCCGTTCCCAAGGGCTCTCCCTTAAGTCTACGTGCTGGATTCTTCGTATCGGGATCATGACCCCCACTCGCCAAAAGATACCGTAGCAAAGCTCGAAGAAGCCTTCACCGAGTCGATACTGAAAAGCGCCAAAGCGACGTGGTGGCAGCCAGAAAACATCGAACGCGGCGAAAACCAGGAGAACCGTCCAAAGAATCAGGACGAGCGACGAAGGAACCGAAGTGCGAGCCGGCAGAAGGAGTCCAACGCCACCCGCTACAGCGAGTATCGTCAGCCAACGGGCCATCCCTTTTAGGCGCCAATAGGGAACGACTCGTGGATCCAGGTTCCTCCACGCACCGGTCGTGCTCCCGGCGGCCTCCGCTTCTTGTTCTTCACAAGCGACGGTGGGACCGGATTGGTGCTCAGCCTGTGCGACGGCCCGACTTGCGGGCTCTCCTGCGGACGGTCCTTCAAGCGAGTTACCCATAAACGACCATTGTCCCGATTGGACGGCCGCGGGACAAGAAAAGAGAGTGATGCCTGACGACATCTGCCTGCGGATTTCGCTGAAAACGCGGGACTCCTCCGGAGATGTCTCAAACCCGAGGCAAAGTGACACCGGACAAGAACGGCAGGTTCTTTTCCAGAGCACAGTTAAAGTGAAGAGCTTCTTGACAACAATCTGTGCAGGCTCATAGTTAGGTCTTATCATGAGGAACCTGCTACTGATTCCTGTAATGTCTGGGCTGGTTGTCGTCGCGTTGTCGCTTTTTCTTCCGCCGGAAGAGAAAGTTGCCGCTCAGGGGCCGGAACTGCTCGACTCACTACCGGACCCGCCGGAGGGCATGGCGTGGCGACTTGTATGGCATGACGAGTTCGAAGGGACCGAGGTGGATCAAACCAAATGGGCGTTTCCACCGCCTGCACCGCGACGTGACGGCTGGTGGTTGCCGGAGGCCGTCACGCTGGACGGGGAGGGTCATCTGGCCATCCGGACGTATAAGGATGGTGACCGGTATGTAGACGGTTGCGTGCGAACCCGGGGGAAATTCGAGCCCACCTTTGGCTACTTTGTAGCGCGGATGCAGTTCCAGGAGCAACCGGGTCATTGGTCGGCCTTCTGGCTTTATAACGACAGTGTCGGGTCCACGGCCAATGAAGGACGTGACGGGACCGAAATCGACATCATTGAGAAGCCGACGTTGGACGACCGGGCGCAACACACGCTGCATTGGGACGGCTACGGCGACGAGCACCAGTGGGCGGTCAAGGAAATCGAGGTGCCTGGCATCATGGAAGGCTTTCACACCTTCGCCCTCTGGTGGTCACCCCAAGAGTACCGCTTTTACGTCGACGGTCGGGAAACGTGGAGAACCTCCGCCGGTGGCGTTTGTCAGGTGCCTCTGTACATCAAGCTGAGCGACGAGATCGGCGACTGGGCGGGCGACATCCGTGAAGCGAAGCTTCCGGATCAGTTCCTGGTTGACTATGTTCGGGTCTATCAGCTGTTTCCGGAGGAGGATCCGGCCGCCGTTCTGTTCGAGCGGGGCTTGTTGTTTCCTCAATTTGCCGACGGATTCTCGGAAGGCATGGCGAATCGAACGCGGGTGGTGATCCACAACCCGTCTTTCGAGCCGGTCTCGGGACAGATACGTTTTCGGAATCCGGCCGGGGAACCCGCTCCCGTACGGATCGGTGGGGAGGTGGCCGGCGAAGTCCCTTTCAACTCTGCCCCCAGGGAAGCCTTGAGCTGACTACGGACGGCACAGGGGCCCTGCAGACCGGTTCGGTGGAGGTGGAGACGGCCGCCTTCGGCGAGGCGCCTGACGGGGGCTTTCCAGGAGAGATCGGCGAGTGTGCCGAGGAGGGCGGGGACTCGGAGCAGGAGTCGGCCGCGGAATCGTCGACCGCCCTGCGGGGCGGGATCATCTATAGCCTTCTCGGTCACTCGGTTTCCATACTCGACTCACCGGCCCAAGATCGGCAGCGGATTTACGTAAGTTCGACAGCGGAGGAACGTGCCGGCTTAGCCCTTTACAATCCCAGCCGGGTGCAGAACGCCGTAGTGCGGTTACTGTTGCTGAACGAAGAAGGAAACCCGGTAGCGGAACGGGAGCTGCTACTCGGCTTGGGCGAGCAATGGGCTCGCTTCCTGGATGAACCCGACCTCTTTGGATCAAGTGGGATCGACTGGGAGTCCTTTCGGGGGACGCTGGAAGTTCATGCGGTCGGTGGAGCAAGGATTTCCGCCATAGGATTGCTCCAGCATAGCGGCGACAACGCTTTGATGCAGGTTCCGGCGGGTCCCTCCGACTATGAGCGTCCCGGCCGGAGGTGTGGGGCCGTTTTGACCGCGTCGGGAGTGTGGGAAGGAGCGGAGGAGTTTCAGGCCGATCGGTCGGCTGACGCCAACTTCTACACTCGGTGGAGGAGCCCTTCGGGCTGGGCGTGGCTGGAGCTGGATCTGGGAGAGACGGTGTGGCTGCAGGGTATGGACATCTACTGGCACCTGGCCGAGCACGCACATTCTTATTCGGTATCGCTCTCCGGCGACCGCAACAACTGGAGCCAGGTCTTCAGCACTGAAGCCGGATTTGGAGGATTCCCCGACAAAGTGCGGTTTAGGCCGACCCGGGCCCGCTATGTGCGAGTCGAAGGGACTGGGGCTCGTGGAGGTCCGATCTCGATTTGGGAGGTGGTCCCGGCCCCCGACGACGCGTGTGCGGGGTCCGCTTGGGTGGAAGGGGAGATCGAGGGGTTGGTGGGGCGGATGACCCTCGATGAGAAGACGGCGTTCGTGCATGGTGAGACGCCCATGAGTTTGCGCCCGGTTGCTCGGCTGGGAATTCCCCCCCTGCTGCCGGCCGACGGCCCGTTGGGGCTGCGGTGGGAACAGGCCACGGCCTTCCCCGCCGCGATTGCGCTCGCAGCGAGCTGGAACGTCGATATGGCCGAGCGGTTCGGCGTCGCCATTGGACGGGAGTGGAAAAACAAGGGTCGCCATATGTGGCTGGGTCCGGGCATGAACATCATCCGGGTTCCCCAGAACGGGCGGAATTTCGAGTACTACAGCGAAGATCCCTACTTGGCTTCCCGCATGGCCGTGGCTTCGGTGCGGGGAGCCCAGTCGGAGGGGATCATCGCCACTCCAAAACACTACGTGGCCAACAACCAGGAACACGAACGGTACAGCATCGACGTCCTCGCCTCCGAGCGGGCCCTGCGGGAGATCTATTTTCCCGCCTTTCGGGCGGCGGTGACCGAAGGCGGCGCCTGGGCGGTTATGGCGGCTTACAACCGGGTAAACGGGACGTACTGCACGGAGAATCGTTGGCTCTTGCAGGACGTGCTCAAGGGTGAGTGGGGCTTTCGGGGGCTGGTGGTTTCCGACTGGGGTGCTTCTCACAGCACGGTGGACACGGCGCAGAACGGTTTAGATCTTGAGATGGACGGCAACGACCCCGTCGGAGCCTACTGGGGGGAGGGACAACTCAAGGCCGCCGTGCAGAGCGGCTGGGTGTCGGTGACTACGGTCGAAGACAAAGTCCGGCGAATTCTTCGGGCCATGTTTTCGACGAAAGTCCTGTCGGAACCTCACCCGGCGCCCGGCTTGCAGATGACGGAACACTGGACCTTGGCCCGGGAGATCGCCCAGGAGGGGATCGTACTGCTGAAAAACGGTGGAGACTTGCTCCCGCTGGACAAGCATGCTAGCCAGACACTGGCCCTTATTGGTCCGAACCTCGCCGAGGCGCGGACCGGGGGCGGTGGAAGCTCCAGGGTGACGCCCTATCGAGCCGTAAGTCCCTTGGAGGGAATCCGGGCGGCCGTCGGCCCGGAGGTCCGGCTTCTCGAGGTGCCGGGCCTTCTCTTGGGCGACGGTACGATCCCGGCGGTGGATCCGTCGTTCCTACCGCGCTTCGAAAACCAGCATGGGTTGGTCGGTGAGTACTACACCAACATGGCGCTGGAGGGCATCCCGGCCCGCAAGCGGTACGACGACACCATCGATTTCGACTGGGGTGCAGGGTCTCCCTTCGCAGGTTTTCCGGCGGATCGTTTTTCGGCCCGTTGGAAGGGGTGGCTTCGCGTCCCGGAAAGCGGCACGTATCTACTCGGTACTCTCTCGGACGACGGCGTGCGCGTTTACCTGGACGGTGAGCTGATTATCGATAACTGGACCGACCACGCGGCTACGCTGGATCAGCAGGAACGGTACCTAGAGGCCGGTCGTGACTATGCCCTCGAGGTTCAATATTACGAAAACGGCGGGGATGCCCTCATTCGCTTCGGCTGCCTTCGGGCCGACGTGTTGGACGATGCCGTAAACGCCGCCGCTCAGGCCGACACGGCGTTGCTCTTCGTGGGTCTCTCAGCGGAGCTGGAGGGTGAAGGTTGGGACCGGGCCACGATGGACTTGCCGCCCCGGCAGATGGAGTTGATCCAGCAGGTCAGTGCGGTCAATCCTCAGACGGTGGTCGTCGTTATCGCCGGGTCGCAGGTGGGGATGGAAACTTGGGTGGACGAGGTGCCGGCAATTTTGCAGGCATGGTATCCCGGGCAAGAAGGAGGTCATGCCATTGCCGACATCCTGTTTGGGGACGTTAACCCTTCCGGCAAGTTGCCTATGACGTTTGTCCGCCGCTGGGAGGACCATCCGGCCTACCGATTGTATCCAAGCGGAGAGTATACCGACGGGATCTACGTGGGATACCGTTACTTCGACACGTACGGTGTCGAGCCGCTGTTTCCGTTCGGTCACGGATTGAGCTACACGACATTCGCCTATAGTGACTTGGAGATTGACGCCTCGACGTTGCCGGAGACCGGGACGGTCGGGGTTAAGCTCAAGGTGAGGAACGAGGGGACGCGGGCGGGGAAAGAGGTCGTACAGCTTTACGTCCGGGATCCCGAGTGTTTGGTGGATCGCCCCGAGAAGGAGCTGAAGCGTTTTGCCAAGGTGAACCTGCAACCGGGAGAGAGTCGGTCGATCGAGTTTACCCTGGATGAGGCGGTTTTCACTTTTTGGAATCCGGATCTTGGTGCATGGCACGTGGAGCCGGGAAGGTTTGAAATCCTGGTGGGATCGTCCTCCCGCGACATCTGCTTGGCCGGGTCGTTTGAATGGCCGGACAATCTTCCGAGTGTAAGACCGCAGTTGATCTTTCCCCAGTTCGCCAGCGGGGAGGATGGGGGACACCCAAACCGGACCAGGGTGATTCTGATGAACGGGGGAGACAAGGCCTTCGAGGGCCGGCTGAGATTTGTGGGCCCGGACGGCGATCCGACAGCCGTGCCGGTGGCGGAGACCCCGGTTGAAGAGATCCCGGTGGATCTGCCGCCCTGGGGGAGCCTGGATCTGAGCACCGACGGGACCGGACCGCTGGTAAATGGGGCGATCCGTCTGGAGGCGCCCTCTCTTACGCCGTCCCGGGCGGGATCGGCCGTGCGGGGTGTCGTCGTCTACGACATCCTGGGGCACCGGGTGTCGGTGCCGGCCTCACCGTTGCGGAAGAACCATCGGATTTACGTAAGTCAAACGGCGGAGGAACGAACCGCGCTAGCGGTCTACAATCCTTTCATGGAGCGGCCCCTGCGGCTAAAGTTTCGATTACGGGACGGCCTGGGACGAGAGGTTTCCTCCACCGGCCTCGAGTTGGATCCGGGGGAGCGGCGGGCGTGTTTCCTGGACGAACTCGAGGTGCTGAACGAAGTTTTTCCGCCCGGAACGGAGGATTTCCGGGGCAGTCTTGAAATTACCGTCGAGGAGGAAGGCCTCGCCGCGGTGGTGGGGTTGATCCAGCGCCGTACCGACGGCTCCCTGGTGGCGGTGAGTCTGGGAGAATAAGCGATCGTTCCGTTGCCGCAGTCAGCCGGCTGGGAAATCCCGTGGGGGGAAAGGGGAAACCGGACGAAAAGGCGCAACACGGGCGTCGACGGGAATCTTTTGACGATGTCGGAATAGGGCCTGCACTAAACTTTGCGCTGTATGCAAGACATCCAGGACGGAAGATGCGAGACGGGCGGCGGCACTTCTGCAGGAGCCGCGTCCCTACGTTCGAGCTCGTATCGGATCATTACGGGTTTCGGGTTGGTCAGTCTCCTGGCGGACTTCACGTACGAAGGAGCCCGCAGCCTGGCAGGTCCGTTCTTGGCCTCTCTGGGAGCCGGGGCCGCCACTGTCGCGACCGTCGCCGGAGCGGGAGAATTTGCGGGTCAGGGTTTGCGGTTGGTATTCGGTCCCCTGGCTGATCGAACGGGGGCCTACTGGACCTTCACGGTTCTGGGCTACGCCCTAAACCTCTTGGCGGTTCCCTTGTTGGCCTTGGCGGGGCGTTGGGAATTGGCGGCGCTGTTGCTGATCCTGGAACGCGTCGGCAAAGCAATACGCGCTCCGGCCCGCGACGCCTTGTTGGCGCAGGCGACGGCTCACGTCGGACACGGTAAGGGTTTTGGAATTCACGAGGCCCTCGATCAGATCGGGGCCGTCACCGGCCCGGTATTTCTGGCTCTTGGGGTCTTTTGGAGTGGAAGCATGCGGACCGGTTTCGCCCTCCTCGGCTTTCCCGCCGTGGCCGCCATGGCGATGCTTTGGACGGTTCGCCGCCGCTATATCGGCCTGCAGAACGTAGGCGTTCCTAAACTGAAGACGTCCTCGCAGCGCTCCTCATCCCTTGGTGCACTGCCTCGGAGTTTTTGGTTTACCGTGGCGGGCGTCGCATGCCTGTCCGCCGGATTTGCCGACTTTGCTTTGATCGCATTTCACGTTGAGCGCCAGGCGTTGATTTCGGTCGCGTGGATTCCCGTCTTCTACGCTCTCCTCATGGGATGTGACGGGCTGGCCGCCCTGATTCTCGGCCGCTGGTTCGACCGTAACCCCCGTCTTTGCCTGTCGTTCACGGCCCTGGCGGCGGCGGCGGCGCCTCCGTTTCTCTTTTCGGGGGACCTCCGGAGCCTCGCGGTGGGAGGTTTGCTGTGGGCCGTCTCCCTGGGAGGACAAGAGAGTATCCTCCGGGCCCGGGTGGCACAGGTGGTAGGAGAAACCGCCAGAGGGACGGCATTCGGTATTTTCCAGGCACTGTACGGAGGAGCGTGGTTTGCGGGAAGTGCCGTCCTCGGCCTTCTGTACGCCTCTTCCTTCCCGCTTTTCCTGGCTTTCGGGGTTACGCTCCCTGTGGTGGGTGCCGTGGTTCTGGCGATTTCTCCCTCTCGGGCGGCCTGATTGCCGCGCGGGGAAACTCCCGTTGCACTTTTACCGGGTAGCGGGTACGGCGTGGCACGGGCATCTTGCCCATGCCTGTGGGAGTGGCTGCAGCTACCGGCAGCGGTGCCCTTCTTGCCGGTGACCGCCGGCGCCAGGATCGATTCGCGCTTCCGGCTCCGAGCGTCAAGTGGGATTTGCTTTCGTAGGGCTGAATCGCGATGATAGGCGCATGTCTCGAGCACGTACCGCCGGATCGTGGACTGCACTTTTCCTTTGCTTTCTCTACTTCGTCGGCCTTCCGGTCTTCGGACAAGGCGATGAGGAACCACGCCTGTTCGGCGGTCCGGTGCTGGGTACAGGCGGCGCCTTCGACACTTCGGACGCTCACGGGTCGGGCACCACCCAGGACGCCTTCCTCAGCATGGGAGGCCTGGTCGGTTTTCGCGTACTCCCAGGGTTTTATTGGCAAGTTGAGGCGTCCTTTGTCGCCAACGTCTCCGACAATGACGCCTTCAACGACCGCTCTCTGCTGGCTTCCACCGGTGGAGCCTGGTCGTGGAAACCCACCGCGCGACTCCAGCCCTGGGTGGAGGGAGGGTTCGCCTTCGCGGAGGGGAGTCCCGCGAGCCGCCGCTTCGCTTACGGCGGCTTTGCGGTTCGTCGGTGGTACGGCGAGGGTATCGGCTGGCAGCTCGGGGTCCGTGAGCACCTTTCCGACGATCTTCACCTTGTCCAGCTACGTCTGTCGGTCCTGTTGCGGTGACGGCGAGCGGATGTCTCCTGCGGGGGTAAAGAAGTCCCCGGGGCGAGTTTAGGCGAGGACGAGCTTGTCCTAAAACCGGAGTATCATGGTTGCGATCGGTGATCCGGCCACGGAACCGTTCCCCGGGGGGAACTTTCACTGGGTGAGCGTCGTCGGGTTAAGCGTTTTTGAGCCTTAAGCGCTGGGGAAGATTCTGCCTGCGCAGGCTGTACTGAGAAGGGGGCATGGCAAACGTCTCCCGGTCGAAGGCGCTGCAGGTAGGAACCTCTGACAAAACTTGGATCAACATTCAGTTATTGAATTTGGATTCAGACCTGTAGTACGATGTCGTGTGTGGTTGTTGAGTGCAAAGGAAACCGGAAATCGACGGGGGCGTCAATCCCTGCCTGTTAATTAGGGGTAGCTAATCAGACAAAGACATCATCACTCCAGGGCTTCCGGACTTGGTGAGATACGCCGAGGTCACTGGGAGAGCCTGGCCACCCGGATACGAAACATAGTCGGAGGAGTGGCGAGGTAGCGAAAAAGAACTGAATGAGATCCCCGCGGGGCCCTGCCTGTAGACAAGCTCCATCGGGTTCGCCAATTCCCCCACACGCTAGAGGGTCGGATGTCAATTTCAGAAAAAGGAGTAGTCATGTGGTACTCGTTTAGACTTCGGCGCGCAGAAAGTCTGCGGTTCAAGGCCGGACTCTTGCTGTCGGCGCTGGCCGTAGGCCTTGTCACGCCGGCGTGCGATTCCAAGGCGGATCAGCCGAGTGGGCCGCCCCCTGCGCGGGAGGTGGCGGTCGTGACGATCGCGCCACAACCGCTGTCGCTGACGACCGAACTTCCCGGCCGGGTCGCGTCGGTGCGTGTCGCGGAGATCCGTCCTCAAGTGAGTGGGCTTTTGTTGAAGCGCCACTTCCAAGAAGGAGCGGATGTCGGCTCCGGGCAGCTCTTGTACCAGATCGATCCGCGTCCATTTGAAGCGGCTTTGGAACAAGCCAAGGCCGCCTTACTGGCGGCGGAGAAGAACGCGGAGCGGGCCCGGGCGGCTCTGGCCGCCAGCTTGGCCAACGTGGAGCGCCAAAAGGCCACCTTGGAGCTTGCCCGACAAAATCGACAGCGCGTCGAGGCGGCATTCCAGGAACGAGCCGTTTCAGCAACACAGCGCGATGAGGCGGTTACGTCCGAACAGGTGGCCGAAGAGACACTGCGTGCTTTTGAAGCCCAGGTCGAAAGCGACCGCCGCGCAATTGCCGCCGCCGAAGCGGCTATCGAACAAGCCCGGGCGGCCCTCCAGTCGGCTGAGATCAATTTGGCTTACACTCGGATCACGGCTCCGATCAGCGGCCGCATCGGTCGGTCGTACGCCACGGAAGGGGCCATGCTCACCGCCTATCAGCCCAATGCTATGGCTACGGTTCAGCAGCTTGATCCCATTTATGTTGACGTCGTGCAGTCGACGACAGAATTGCTGATGTTGCGCGAGCGCTTGGAGAAAGGCATTTTGCATGCCGACGAGGACCTGCAGCGAAAGGTGAAGCTGACCTTGGAAGAAGGGACGCCGTATCCTCATGAGGGAACCTTCCAGTTCCGGGATGTTTCGGTCGATCCCACGACGGGCAGCGTTGTTTTGCGGATGGTATTCCCCAACCCTGAACGGCTGCTGTTGCCGGGAATGTATGTCCGCGCCATCGTACAAGAGGGGGTCAATCCTCGCGCCATTCTCGTTCCTCAACAGGCGGTTCAACGGGATATGCAGGGGAGACCTTTCGTCATGGTGGTCGACAGTCAAGAAACCGCTCAGACGCGGCTGCTTAGTGTGGATCGGGCTATAGGGAGTACATGGCTTGTAACGCAGGGCCTGGAGCCCGGTGAACGGGTGATCGTCGAAGGACTTCAGTTTGCTCGCCCGGGCACACCGGTACGGCCCGTGCCTTGGGAGGAGAGCGGTGCCGACGGACGTTCAGGCCAAACCGCACCGGCTCAGCCTTCCTCTGAGACTCGAAATCCCCATACGGCCGACTGAGGAATTTTGTTATGCTGTCACGATTCTTTCTCAAGCGACCGGTTTTCGCGTGGGTGATCGCCATCGCGATGATGGCGGCGGGCGTTTTCGCGATCGTCAACATGCCCGTCTCTCAGTACCCGAACATCGCGCCGCCCTCCATTTACATCAGTGCAAACTACCCGGGCGCATCCGCGGAGACTGTCGAAGCCACGGTTACCCAAGTCATTGAACAGAAGCTGACGGGACTGGACAAACTGCTTTACATTTCGTCCTCCAGCGATTCCGCCGGATCGTCCCGAATCGAACTCACCTTTGCGCCCGGAACGGACCCCGATCTCGCCTGGGCGAAGGTGCAGAACAAGCTGCAGCTTGCCATGCCGAGCCTGCCTGAAACGGTGGCTCGCGCCGGTCTTCGGGTTGGGAAGGCGACTCGGAACTTCCTGTTGGTGGCCGGTCTGATCTCGACAGACGGCAGCCTGAGTCGCGAGGATCTGATGGACTATGCCTACTCGAACCTCGAGCAGGTCGTCTCGCGTTTGCCGGGCGTAGGTGAAGTGGAGATTTTCGGTTCGCCGTACGCTATGCGGGTTTGGTTGGATCCCGACAAGTTGACCAACTACTCGCTGGCGGTCAGCGACGTCATTACCGCCTTGCGGGCTTACAACGTAGAGGTGTCCGCGGGGCAGTTTGGCGGTTGGCCCGCCGTTCCCGGCCAGCGGTTGAACGCCTCGATCATCGTGCAGCACTTGCTGCAGACGCCGGAGGAGTTCGCCGCGATTCCCGTCCGTATGAACGAGGACGGTTCGGTGGTCCGGATCAGCGATGTTGCTCGAACCGAGCTCGGCACGGAGTTTTACGACGTCAACGTCCTTCACAACGGCCAGCCGTCTTCAGGTCTGGCTGTTCGCATGATGGCGGGGGCCAATGCTCTGGACACGGCAAATCGGATCAAGCAGACTCTCGAAGATCTGAAGCCCTACTTTCCTCCGGGGATGGACGTCGTTTACCCGATGGACACGACACCGTTCACGGTGGAGTCCATCAAGGAAGTCGTCCGGACGCTGATCGAGGCCATCATTCTTGTGTTTCTGATCATGTACCTATTCCTGGGCACGGTACGCGCAACCCTCGTGCCCACTATCGCGGTGCCGATCGTTGTCTTGGGCACCTTCGGCGTCCTCGGTCTTGCCGGTTTCTCCATCAACGTTCTCAACATGTTCGCTCTGATCCTGGCCATCGGGCTGCTGGTGGACGACGCCATTGTCGTCGTGGAAAACGTCGAACGCATTATGGCCGAGGAGGGACTGCCCCCTCGCGAGGCCACCGCGAAATCAATGGATCAAATCACCAGCGCCTTGATCGGCATCGGACTGGTCCTGTCCGCCGTCTTCGGACCGATGGCCTTCTTTGGTGGTGCGACCGGAATCCTATATCGGCAGTTCTCCCTCACCATCATCAGCGCCATGATGCTCTCGGTGGCGGTGGCGTTGATCTTGACACCGGTCCTTTGTGCTTCGCTGTTGCGACCGATTGGGGCGGGACACCTGTTGGCCGACACCGCCGTACCCTTTTTGAGACCGTTCTTTCGGTGGTTTGAGCGGAACTTTTTCAAACTTCGAGACGGATACGAACGTTTGGTCGGCCGCACGGTCCGAAGGAGATTCGTTTACCTGGCGCTGTACGCCGCCATCGTATTGGCTTTGGCTGTCCTTTTCTTTCGCATGCCGACCGGCTATCTACCTGAAGAGGACCAGGGGAGCTTGGTGATACAGCTGACCTTGGCTCCGGGCTCGACGCTCGAGCAAACCCAGGCGCTGATGGATGAAGTCCAACGGTACTTTCAGGAACACGAAATGGATGCCGTGGAGAGATTTATGTCCGTCACCGGGGAGAGCCTCAGTGGACGGGGACAGAACGCAGGCATGGGTTTCGTGAAACTCAAGGATTGGGATGAGAGGCAAGATCCGGAGTTGAGCGCATGGGCGGTCCAGCGACGAGCCATGCGGGCCTTTTCGGGTTTTCGAAATGCCCAGATCTTCGTATTCCTCCCCCCGCCGATAGTCGAGCTGGGAACGTCAACCGGTTTTGATTTCGAGCTGCTGGATTTCGGCGGTATAGGCCATGAGCAGCTCATGGCCGCCCGCAATCAACTCTTGATGATGGCGGCCCAAGACCCACGCCTGATCCGGGTACGTCCCAACGGCTTGGATGACGCGCCGCAGTACAAGATCGACGTAGACTGGGAGAAGGCCGGCGCACTGAATCTGCCGATTTCCTCAATCAACAATACGATCACCGCCTCATTCGGCAGTGCTTATGTCAATGATTTCGTCCAGTCGGAGCGGGTCAAACGGGTCTATGTGCAGGCGGACGCACCTTTCCGCATGCTGCCTGAGGACTTGCACAGCTTGTACGTTCGTAACATGGTCGGAGAGATGGTCCCCTTTTCCGCGTTTGCCATGGGTCGCTGGACTTACGGTTCTCCCAAACTGGAACGGTATAACGGATTCCCTTCCATCAATATCCAAGGAGAAGCCGCTCCGGGTTACAGTACGGGAGACGCCATGGCGGCAATGGAGGAACTCACGCAGCGGCTGCCCCAAGGTGTTGGTTTTGACTGGACGGGTATCTCGTACCAGGAACGGATGGCCACCGGGCAAGCCCCGATCCTATACGCTTTCTCCATCTTTGTCGTGTTCCTGTGCTTGGCCGCGTTGTATGAAAGCTGGGCGATCCCCTTTGCGGTACTGTTATGTTTCCCTCTGGGCGTCATCGGCGGTGTGATCGCGTCGGATCTCCGAGGTCTGCCCAACGACATCTACTTCCAGATTGCGGTCTTGACGACGCTGGGACTGACGGCAAAGAACGCCATCTTAATCGTACAGTTCGCCAAGCAGCGCGTAGAACAGGGGAGGGGACTGCTCGAAGCCACCATGGAAGGAGCGCGACTGCGCTTCCGACCGATCGTCATGACGACGTTGGCTTTCGGATTCGGAGTTCTGCCGCTGGTCCTCGCCAGCGGAGCAGGAGCAGGGGCCCAGAAAGCCATCGGCACCGGGGTGTTCGGAGGCATGCTTGCGGCGACCACCCTGGTTATCATGTTCGCACCGCTCTTTTACTTGCTTATTCAACATGCTACGGGGCAGCAACCCACCCCGACGCCCTCCCCGCAACCTGAAGACACCGGAGAGGGGGATTCGAGCCATGAATAGAATGCGACCTTTTCTGACACTTATCGCGCTTCTGAGTTTGACGGGCTGCAATATGGCTCCGAAGTACGATCGTCCTAAGGCGCCCGTACCCGACACCTGGCCTCAGGGGGCGGCCTATGAGCCGTCTGCTGCAAAGGAGGATGCCGCCCCGGTCCAGTTGCACCCCGAGGATGTGCTTCCGGATCAGAAGCTGCTCCGGATTCTGCAATTGGCCCTTGAGCAAAGCCGGGATCTCCGTTTGGCGGTGCTTAACGTCGAGCAGGCTCGTTCCCTTTATCGGATTCAGCGGGCCGAATTGTTCCCCTCCGTTTCGGCGTCGGTGTCCGGCGCGGCGCAACGGTCGTCCCGCCACCTCTCGAGACCCGGAGAGCAACGGAACACTGATCGGTATAATGTCGATCTGGGAATCAGCGCTTGGGAGATCGATTTTTTCGGGCGTATCCGTAACCTGAAAGACGCGGCTTTGGAGCAGTTCTTTGCTTTCGAGGAATACCAACGCGGGGCGGAGATTTTGCTGGTCTCCGAAGTGGCCCGTGTCTACTACACGCTGGCAGCGGACCAGGAATCCCTGAAACTGGCCCGATCCACCCTTGTTGCGCAGGAGGACTCCTACAATCTGGTGAATGCGCTGTATCGGAACGGTTTGACCACGGAGCTGGACTTGCGGCGGGCGCAAACTCAGATGGAGGCAGCCCGAGAAGACGTGGGGTTGTATACCCAGCTGGTGGCCCAAGATATCAATGCACTGAATCTTTTGGTTGGTGCTCCGGTGCCCGCAGACTGGCTCCCCAATAGTCTGGACGACGTTGTTCCTCCGAAAGCCGTCCAACCGGGCCTGTCTTCCGAGGTTCTGCTCAGCCGTCCGGACGTGGCGGCGAGCGAACATCAGTTGAAGGCGGTGCATGCCGATATCGGGGCGGCTCGGGCGGCTTTGTTCCCCCGGATCGGTCTTACCGCCATTGGGGGCACGGCCAGCAACGCTCTGTCCGGTCTTTTCGATGCGGGTACCGCAACCTGGACCTTTGCCGCACAGGCAGTTGCCCCCATTTTTGACGCACGCACGTGGGCAGCCCTGCGCTTGACGGAG
>JAPXNP010000009.1:0-19752 GCA_033811955.1 Acidobacteriota bacterium | reverse complement strand
CTAAGCCGGAGATACTCGACGCGGGAGATTTGGCATGGAGGACTGCGTGTCTATACGACGCTCGATTGCTCCATGCAGGAGGCGGCCGAGCGGGCGCTGCAGGAAGGACTGAGAGCCTTCGATCGGGAGAAGCGCGGGTGGGCGGGTCCCTTGGAAAACATTTTTGAACGCGGACAGCACTTGGAGACCTACCATCATTCCGATTGGGATTTACTGTTTCACGAAGGACAGTTCTTGCACGGGCTTACCGTAGAGTCTTCGGCCGACTCTGCGACCGTGCGATTCGGCAGTTTCACCGCCGGAATCGACCGGGACGCCGTCGCCTGGACCAAGAAACGCCGGGTCGACGACGTCCTCAAGCCCGGGGATGTAGCGTTGTTCCGAGTCACGGCGGTGGATCGGAAGAACCGGCGGTTGGAGGTCTTGTTGGACCAGGTGCCGGAGGTACAAGGAGCAGCTCTGATTCTGGATAACAGGACCGGTGCGGTGCGTGCCATGGTCGGCGGCTTTGACTTCCGTTTCAGCAAGTTCAATCGTGCTACCCAAGCCCTCAGGCAGCCTGGATCGGTTTTCAAGCCCTTCACTTATGTCGCTGCTTTGGAGGCGGGTTTTTCTCCTGAAGACCCCGTACTCGACGCACCCGTCGAGTTCAAGGATGCCCTGGGACGTCCTTATGCGCCCACCAACTGGGACGGCGAATACAAGGGCCTGATTACAATCCGGCAGGCGCTGGCGGAATCCCGTAATGTTCCCACGGTACGATTGGCCAACACGCTGGGTCCCCAGAAGATTGCCGAGATCGCCAACCGCTTTGGTTTGAAGCAGTCGTTTCCTCCGTATCTTTCCATCGCTTTGGGTTCCGTGGAGGTGACCCTGGAGGAGATCGTCTCGGCCTTTAGTGCTTTTCCGAACCACGGCGTTCGGGCCGAGCCGTATTGTGTGGAGCGGGTTGAAGATCTCAACGGGGACGTACTGGAGGAACATCGCGTCGCAATCACGGACGCCGTCATCAGCCCGGATGTGGCGGACAAGATGTTGTACTTGTTCCAGGAGGCGGTACGGCAAGGTTCGGTTCGAGAACTGCTGTCGTTGGGTCACGACATCGGGGGTAAGACGGGTACAACGAATGAATCGACGGACGTATGGTTCGTCGGTTTTACGCCGAGCCTTTCCGCCGGCGTCTGGATAGGGTATGACGAAAAGAAGCCTTTGGGAAAGAGAGTCTTCGGCAATACGTTGGCCGTCCCCGTCTGGAACGAGATGATGAGGGAAATTCTCGCCGATATGCCCCCGGAGCGGTTTGAAAGCTCCTGGAGGCCCGACGACTTGACCCGTTTGGCCCGCCAAGACGAGACGGAAGAAGGGGCTCAAGCTGCTGACGGCGCACCTTCGCAGGACGAGGCGGTGGGAGAGCGCCGCGAAGTGCGGAAGCCGTCGCCCAAACAAGTCTTTACGGTGGAGGACATTCCTCCGCCGTCGAGCCGGCGGTAGGCGTGCGCACCCGGAAAATGGGGACACGCACGAATTTCAGTGCTAACCTATTGAAAATAAAGGCTTGAAAAGCGAGCCTGGCACTATTTTCGAACGTAGCCCCTGAGGGAGCGTCCGTGTGAACCGTTTTCGGCGGGGCAAGGAGGTCTACTCGTAGGCAGACATCCGGGACAGTAGGACGGGACGTCTCGCGAGTGGGATACCGCCGTGGGGTAAGCGTGATGGGTCGTCAAAGTGCGAGTCCCGAGACGAAACTCAGGGAACCGGCGGTAGTGGAAAACTTGGCGAGGTGAAAGCGGCGCTCGATGTGGTGGCGGAAGCAGACGCTCAACGGTTGGCCCGCAGCTGGTCAGGTGAAGTAGACGGCGAAGAATCAGACAGTGTCCGCCCGATTAGGGCCGAGCTTCCCTCGGGGAAGGTAAATTCGTACCGGACCTAGGTTCGAGCACAGTGTTTGCGCGCATCTGCAGGCGAAACTGGGGCGTGTCACCGATTTTAAACTGGGGCGTGTCACCGATTTTGATGGGATCCAAGAGATCACGGCCGATATCGGAGGATACGACGTACGGTGGGAGTGGGGATCAATAAGAGCGGGACAGAACGAGGTTGAGAAATTGGTGCCACGCACGAGTGTCGGTTCTAAGTCATTGAAAACAAAGAGCTGAAAGTGGAGTCTGGTACGAATTTCTTCGAGCGAACAAGAGTCGGCTCATGTTCTAAAGAACGCCGGGTGATGGTGCCCGGCTTCCCGCCATCCGCACGATCGGCACGAACGTACGCCGGCTCCTCCAACCGCAGGTATGGTTTCGACGGCCGCCTCGGGCGGGAACGCTTCTTCGCCCGTCTCGTCGCAGACAGCCTTCTCCGCAGCGCAGTGCGTTATGGAAAGCGTAGTCCGCCCCAAGCCCAATGCGTCGAACACTCCGAGGAGTACTTATGGCCAAGTGCACGAGGCCGTTGCCGGCTCATGCGCGATCCGGTCCCGGATTCCTCGTTTCCGCCCCGGACCGGGTCTCGTCCGGCGGCTTCGGTCGAAGAACCGTCCGTGGAAGATCTCACGGCCGGCCGGGCGGCCACGCGCTGCCGTATCCCGTATGCGAACCGTTCCTCCGCGAGTCGAAACCGCAGACCCCTAGCCCGCCTCCTCCCCGCAGGGGAGGGCGGAAAACATCATGCCCGCCCTTGTGTGTCGTTTGCCCGCTTCCGACCGGCAAGCGAGGACGACGTGCAAACCTGTCCGAGGATAAAGACAGTGCCCCTTGTAGGCCTCCTGCATGCGTGCATGCGGATAAGGTGCTTTACCCAATCGCAGGTCGCTCGCGCGAACCGTGACCGGTTTCGATGCTCTCCAAAGAAAAGTGTACCAGACGCGCTTTTTAAGTCTTTGTTTTCAATGACTTAGACCAATAATTGGTGCGTGTCCCCGATTTGATTCACTTCCGGCGATGGACGATCACGTTGGGAAGTGTTCGAAGTGCCTTCAGATAGGGAGTTTCCGGTAGGTCTTCGAGATGATGGGAAGCTTCCGCCGCGAAACGCTCCGCTTCGGATTGGGCAAACTGCAGGGCCCCGGTGACCCGTACCAGACGCATTACGCGACGCATGTTTTCGGGCGTGTATCGGCGCTCTTGTACCATACTTTGAAGAAACCGACGATCCTCCTCGGGAGCGCGCTTCATCATTTCGATGAAGGGAAGGGTAACGTTACCCTCCTCCAGATCCTTCAGTACGGGCTTGCCCAGGACCGACTCGTCGGCGGTAAAATCCAGTAGATCGTCGGTGAGCTGAAACGCCATCCCCAGGGCACACCCAAAGGACGCCATACGTTCCGCCAGTTCTCGGGGCTGCTCGGCGGCGACGGCTCCGAGTTGCGCACAGCTCGAAAAGAGATAGGCGGTTTTGTGCCGGCAAATCTCCAGGTATTCGCTTTCCGTAATGTCGAGACGGTGTTTTCGTTCCAGCTGGATGAGCTCGCCCTCCACCATGCGTCGAGTTACGTCTATGAGGATATCCAAGATCTCGAATTTTCTCTCTTGGAGGGCGATCCAAAATGCGGTCATGTAGAGCCAGTCACCGAAAAGAACGGTAACGTCATTCCCCCATCGGGCGTTCACCGAGGGGCGACCCCGACGCAGGTCCGCGCGGTCGATGATGTCATCGTGTACCAGTGTGGCCACATGAATCAGCTCGACGACGACACCCAGCCGTATCGCCGTTTCGGCCGGTGCTCCGCAGTGATGCGCGGACAAGAGAAGTAAGGCCGGGCGCAACCTCTTGCCTCCCGAGTCGTGCAAGTAATGGTTGATCTCGGCAATCAACGGCCGCTTGCAGAGGGCCTCCAACTTGAGCCTACGTTCCACCTCCTCAAGGTCATCCTGAACCAGATCGAATAGAGGTACATCAATCCCGGGAGGATGTGGCAGCAAGTTCATGTTAAATCACGCCCTAGTATAGCAATAAGAGTCGGGTGAGAAGGTCCTTCACAAGGAGGTCGACGACTTCGGAATTGCGGGATTCTCTTTGGCGGAGAAGGGCGTTCGTTCCAACTCCGAGGCGGCGCGGTCGGGGAGCCGCATCTCCGGGTTTCGCTCCGGCTGGGCGCTTTCGGGACTCGGAGGCATGCGGTCGGTCGGTTTGCCTTCCTTCGAATCGTTCGAGAACGGGTTTGAGGATGCACCTAAGATCGGAGGATGGCATACTGGGAAAACATAAGCTGGTGAAACCCAAGTCGATGACGGATCAGTCGAAATGGGCGACGAAGTCGAGCCTCCCCGGGCGCGGGGAGGGTGGAGTAAGAGGTAGGGAAACCGACGGGGTGCGTGGTTGATGAAAGATGTCCGATACCTGCTTTTGGCGGTTCTAACGGTGGTGCCCGGAACTGTGTTGAGCGGTCAGCCGACCGACAGCATCAACTACGACGAGGCGAAGGTACCGAACTATGTCTTGCCGGACCCACTCGTCCTTCCGGATGGAAGTAGGGTGGAGACGCCTGAGGACTGGTGGCTCAAGCAGAGGCCCCGCCTGCTTCGTCTCTTCGAAACGGAGATGTACGGTAAAGCTCCGAGGCTGCCGGCCAAGATCGACGTAAAGGAGCTGGGACGCGATTCGAAGGCTTTGGGCGGTCTGGCCGAACGCAAGGAGTTGCGGCTCAATTTGACCGGTCTGGAACAAGGCCCCTTCCTTCACGTGCTGATCTACCTCCCGAGCCGGCGAACTGGTCCGGTTCCCGTGTTTCTGGCACTTAATTTCAACGGTAATCATTCCATCACACCTGATCCAGGGGTCACCGTGGTGGACGCCTGGGCTTCGGGACCGGCAAAGGATGCGGAAAATCCGCAGACCATTGCTGCGGTTCCTCGGGGAGCGTACGCAAGTCGATGGCCTTTGAGCTTGATTTTGTCACGCGGCTATGGGGTGGTGACCGCCTACTACGGTGAGATCCAGCCGGACGATCCGGAGAAAATGCGCGAAGGCTTGCTGGGTATGTACCTTCTCCGCGGCCAGTCGTCACCCGCTTTGGATCAATGGGGAGCCATTGGCGCCTGGGCTTGGGGAATGCGCCGCATGTTGGATGCGGTCAAGAAACAGTCCGACATCGACGGACGCCGAGTCATCGCCCTGGGTCATTCGAGGCTCGGGAAGACGGCTTTGTGGGCGGCCGCCCAGGATCAACGGTTTGTTGCCGCGATCTCCAACAATTCAGGCTGCGGAGGAGCGGCTCTGTCGCGCCGCCGTTTCGGTGAGACGGTGGAAAGTATCAATCGAGCGTTTCCTCATTGGTTCTGTGGGAACTTCAAGCGGTACGGCGGCCGCGAGGAGGAATTGCCGTTCGATCAGCACTCGCTGCTGGCACTGATTGCTCCCCGTCCGCTTTATGTAGCCTCGGCGGCCGAGGATCTGTGGGCGGATCCCAGGGGAGAGTTTCTGGCCGCCAAGGCGGCCGATCCCGTCTACCGTCTTCTGGGAACCGACGGCTTGCAGGCCGAAGAGATGCCGCCCGTGGACCAGCCGGTATTCTCCACGATTAGTTACCACGTGCGATCGGGCGGACATGATCTGACGGAAGCCGATTGGCGTTTCTTTCTGGAATTTGCCGACCGCTACGTTCGGCGGCGCGAGTAAAGCGAAACTGGTGCAACCTACAGGACCTTCCGACTGGAGCTTTTCATGGCGAGAGACTTGGTCTTAACAGCCGTCGTATTCGGGATTTGCGGATTTCTCATGACGGGTTGCGCGCCGCCGGCGGAACAGGGCGGGTCGTCGTGGGAGGAGCTTGTAGATCCGGACATCTTCTGGGCTGATCCGAAAGTGATTCAAGTCTGCGAGGGCGACCTGGGAGAGACGACGCTGCACTGGGATGTGGTGGGAAGAACCACGGTCGAGGTGCATGTGGACGGTCCTGAAGGTCCGCTGTTCACCCGAGGGAGCAGCCAAGGTTCCGAGCGAACGGGTGCCTGGGTGCGTGACGGTATGTGGTTTTTCTTGACGGATCCCGCAACGGGGGAAGTGATAGCTACGTGCCGGGTTCGGCTGACCCGGGCGGGTTGCCCTGAAGGCACGTCCGGAGCTCCGGAGACTGTTGCCGGGAGTACTCCATAGAGTTTGCCGGGCGGGATCGGGAGCTCACCGGTTTGCGGTGTCGGAGTCGGTAGCTTCGGGGAGCCGGTATGTCGCCTGCTGGGAGGGCGAGACGCCCGAAGTCTCAATCTTCGAGCACGGGATACGGCCTGTCTTTTCTGGAGAACAGCGACGGCGCGGATCTTGACGGCGGCTTTCTATGGATCCTTCTCCATCTCCCCGCGGATCAGGTCGGCGAAAGTTTCCCGTCGTCGGACCACCCGACAGTGAGAACCTTCCACTAGGACCTCGGCGGCGCGGCGGCGGCCGTTGTAGTTGGACGAGGCTACGAAACCGTACGCTCCGGCGTCGAGAACGGCGAGTTGCTCACCTGTGCTCAGTGCGGGAAGAGGGCAGTCATGACCGAGAAAGTCGGCCGTCTCGCAGATAGGACCTACCACATCGGCCTGATACTGTACGGGGGCTTTACGCACGGGCAGGATCCGATGCCGGGCTTGATAGAGGGCGGGCCGAATCAAGTCGTTCATGCCGGCGTCGACCACTGCGAACCGGCGACCGTGATTCTCCTTCCAGTGCAGCAAGGTGGTCACGAGAGCTCCTGCGGCACCCACCAGGAACCGCCCCGGTTCGGCGATGAGGCGATATCCGGACGTTTCCGGCAGCAACCTCGCCGCCAGTGCCTCCAAGTCGAATGGTGGCTCCTCCCCGTAAGGGATACCGAACCCGCCTCCGATGTCGAGAAAGTCGATGGGAAAACCGGCTTCCCGCAGTTCGTCCGCCATCCGTCGGATGCTGCGAACTGCGGTGATGTACGGATCAACCGAAAGAATCTGGGAACCGATATGGAAGCCGACCCCGATCAGTTCGAGGCTCGGTTCGCGCCGTATCCGTTGCAGCAAGGAAGGAACCTGTGCTTGGTCGATTCCGAACTTATGGCCCGTATAACCGGTGGCAATGTAGCGGTGAGTAGAGACCTCCACCTCGGGATTGATGCGAAAGGAGACCCGGACGGGGCGTCCCCCGGCGACCTCGCTGATGCGTTCGAGCTCCGATTCCGACTCGATCACTAAGGCGAAGATCTCCGAGCTCACGGCTTCTTCGATCTCCTGGTCGGTTTTACCGACGCCGCTGAATACGATGCCGTCGGCTGGAGCTTCCACGCATCGAAGGCGGTAAAGTTCGCCGCCGGAAACGATGTCGAAGCCGCTCCCCAGGTCCCGCAGCAGCCGCAAAACAGCCAGGTTACTGTTGGCTTTTACGGCGTAGCAGATCCGGCAATCCAGCGACCGGGTGGCGGCCGCAAAGGCGTGGTAGTTCGCCGCGACGGCACGAGCGCTGTAAACATAGCAGGGCGTTCCTACGGTCTCCGCGATCACCCGTAGGGACACCTCGTCGCAATACAGCTCATCATCGCGGTAGCGAAAGGGGTGCTCCGGCTCCATGGGTGCTGGATCTTATCACCGCTTCCCCTGCGTCTGTTAGAATGCGCGGCCGAAAGGCCGGTGGACGTGGATACTCCTGGACTTATGGTTCCCTTTCTTGAACTTACGCCCCAGAATCTTCCTTGGACGGGTGCTTACCTGGAGCGGCTCCGACGGCTGATCCGGGAGAATCGTTTCGTCGGCGGAGAGCCGGTGGAGACCTTCGAGGCTTCTTTCAGCGCCTTTTGCGGCGTCGAGTACTGTGTGGGACTCAACAGCGGGACCGACGCCCTCAAGTTGGGACTGCAAGCACTGGGAGTCGGTCCTGCTGACGAGGTGATTACGTCACCGTTTACCTTCATAGCGACCGCCGAGGCCGTCCGGCAGGTGGGACGCCTGGCTTTCGCAGACATTGATCCCGACACCTTCACCCTTTCCCCCCGGGCCGTTGAAGAGGCGCTGACGCCGCAAACCCGGGTAGTCCTTCCGGTCCACATCTTCGGTTTGACGGCCGACATGACTTCATTGACGGCGATTGCGCGGGAGAAGGGTTTGCTCCTTTTTGAAGACGCCTGTCAGGCCCACGGGGCCGCATGGGACTCGCGCGCGGCCGGCGCCTGGGGCGACGCGGCGGCTTTCAGCTTTTACCCCACCAAGAATCTGGGCGCATTCGGCGACGCCGGAGCCCTGGTGACGAACCGCAAGGAAGTGGCCGAGCGGGTGCGTCTGCTCCGGAATCATGGACAGGTGGCCGCGTACCTCCACGAGTTTGAAGGCTGGAACTCTCGCTTGGACGCGTTCCAGGCGGCCATTCTGCACATGAAACTGGCTCGCCTGGCGACTTGGAACGAGGAACGCCGCCGCCTGGCCGCGATCTACCGGGACGTGTTGGAGGGGACGGCCGGAATCCGGTTCCAGCGGATTCCGGGGCCTGCAGTTCCCGTATACCATCTTCTGGTAGCGCTCGTGGAAGAGCGGGAGCGGTTGCAGAACTACCTGGCCGATCAGGGCGTCGAGACGAGGATCATGTACCCGGTACCCCTGCATCTGCAGCCGGCCTACCGGGAGTTGGGCTATGGTCCCGGGGACTTCCCTGTAGCCGAGTCGGTGGCGAAACGGGCGCTGTGTTTGCCGCTTTATCCCGGCCTGCAGCCGGAGACGGTGGAAGGCATCGCCCGCCGAATCAAGAGCTTCTTCCGCTGACCCGAGAAATCGGGTAACATCCTGGTTGGTTGAGCCGGCGGGAACGCCGGTCCTGGGGGAGCAACACGCGTTCTTCGGCAGGGAGACGAGACGAGAACATGTGTCCTTTAACCAAAGACTCCTCCGGGGCTTTTCCGGCTTCTCGGTGTCCTACGGTCGCGGTGTGGGCGGGCTGGTTTGCCGTAGCGGTGGCGGTATCTTCCCTCCTGTCCGTTTTCTTGTCGGGGCTGTTCCTGGCGTGTGCCGCGAGCTGCTGGTTGTTGGACATGCTGCGGTCTCGTCGCTGGACCCTGCGACTGCCTCCGTTCGGGCTATGGCTGTTGCTTTATGCGGGTGTTGTCGTTGTGGCCGTCGTTGTTTCTCCCGATCCCTGGGCCGGCTTGCGGTATTTGAAGAAGCTGTTGCGGTTTCTGGGAGTTCTTCTGCTCTATACCTACGCCGCTCGACGTCAGGTGCTTTGGGGATTCGCGCTGGTTGCGTCTCTGGGTGTTCTCAGCGCCGGCTGGGGCCTGGTGGAGTATGCCGGCTGGAAGGAGATTGACCTCCTGCATCGCGTGGACGGGTTCATGAGTCACTGGATGACCTTTTCCGGGCAAATGATGGTGATCACCCTGTTGTTGCTGTCCGTGTTCCTCCGGCGTCCCGGATTCTCTTGGAACAATCATCGCCTGGGCCGGCTTACCTTGGCCGCCGGCGGGGTTACCGGTGCGGCCGTGGTGGTCACCTTCACCCGTAGTGCATGGTTGGGATTGGCGGTCGGTCTTGGCTTCCTGTTAGCGCTGGAGCGCCGGAAATGGGTGCTTCCCGGCTTGTTGGGGCTGGTCCTGGGATTCTACTTGCTCCCGTACTCCTTCCATGAGCGCTTGGCTTCCGGGTTGGACCTCAAGGATACGACGACGCAAGGGCGTCTTGAGCTACTGGAGACCGGCTGGGAGATGGTTCGTAGCCACCCTTGGTTCGGAGTGGGCCCGCGGCTGGTGCAACGGACGGCCGTGGAGTTGCGGGGAAGGCGGTTTCCGGAAGAGATTTATCAGCACCTGCACAACAACCCGTTGCAGATTGCGGCTGAAACCGGCTTGGTCGCCCTGTCTCTGTGGGTAGTCTGGTGGTTGGTGATCGCCCGGGATCTATGGCGTATTCGGCGGGTCGACCACGAGCCTGCAGCGACGGCGGCGAGCGGGGCGCTGGCCGTGCTGGTGGCTTTCCATGTCATGGGGATGTTCGAGTACAATTTCGGAGACTCCGAAATGTTTGCTCTCCTCGGATTCTGCGTGACTGCCCCCTACATCCTGGCTTCTTCGGTTTCCGTGGAAGGAGGAAGGCCGGCAGGTCCCAAGGGAACCGATGGAGGCGAACCGGAGGTTGCCGTAGAGGCAACCGTAGTGTGAGGGAATGCGGCCTCTCTCGATCGGTCTGGCGGGAACCAGAGGTATTCCGGCTCGTTATGGAGGGTTTGAGACCTTCGCTGAAGAGCTGTCGGTCCGTCTGGCCGCTCGCGGCCATCGCGTGACGGTGTACGTCCGACAGCACTACGCATGCCATCCGGAAGCCTTCTACCGGGGAGTGGAGCTTCAGGTTCTCCCCGCCGTACGCACCAAGTACCTGGAAACCGTCACGCATACCTTTTTCAGCTTACTGCACGCTTTTTGGAAGCGCTTCGACGTGCTCTTGATTTGTAACGGAGTGAACGCTTGGGTGGCTTGGCTGCCTCGGTTGCGGGGAACGCGGACCGTTTTGAATGTTGACGGCATCGAGCGCAGACGCAGAAAATGGGGCGCACCGGGTCGATGGTTTTACGCCGTCAACGAGCGCCTGGCAACGCTTACCCCGACGCGGGTCGTTACCGACGCCCAAGTCATCCACGATTACTACCTCTCGCGGTACGGTCTTGCGACGGAATGTATCCCGTACGGTGCACCGATAGGCCGGGAAGACTCGCAGGACGCCGTAATCTGCCGGGGGTTGCAGGCTCAACAATACTTTCTTTACGTGAGTCGCCTGGAACCGGAGAACAACGCTCACCTTGTGATTGAAGCTTACCGGGCTTCCGGCGTGTCCGAACCTCTGGTCGTCGTCGGTGACGCCCCATATAGCGACCGGTATAAAAGGCATTTGCGGCGGCTGGCTGAAGGACTCTCGGTGCGCTTCCCCGGCGCGGTCTACGGCAGAGAGTACCGGGAGTTGTTAAGCCATTGCCGTTGCTACCTTCATGCCACGGAGGTGGGGGGGACCCACCCGGCATTGCTCGAAGCGATGGGAGCCGGAGTGCCCATCATCGCGCACGACACCCCCGAGAATCGTGAGGTCGTTGAAGGATGCGGTATCCTGTGCGACTTTCGTGACCGTGAACAGCCCGCCGCCTGGATGCGGAGGGCGGCCGCCGGTACCGAGATCTGGTCGGACTTGGTTTTGCGGGCGCAAGAACGGATACGGTCTGTTTATGATTGGGAGCGCATTACAAACCGGTACGAGGAACTCTTCTATGACCTCGTGGGCTGAAGCGGGCTTTCAGATTGCGGCGAATTTCTTCGGCAAGCTTGTTCTTCAGCGTCACCTCATCTGGAACTTCGTGGTTCGCGATCTTCGAATGCGCTACGTCGGTTCGCTGATGGGCTTCTTCTGGGCCGTGGTACATCCGCTGGTGTTGTTGATCTCCTACACGTTCGTGTTTTCCTTGGTCTTTCGTATCCGCCCCCAAACGACGGCGACCGACAATTTCGCCGTCTTTCTGTTCGCCGGGATTTTGCCGTGGCTCTATTTCCAGGACAGCCTGATGCGGAGCTGCAACAGTGTAGTGGAACATGCCCACCTGATTAGAAAAACGGTATTCCCTTCCGAAATCTTGCCCGTGGTGACGGTTCTCTCAAACCTGGTTTTTCACTTGGTGGGTCTGGGCATTCTACTGCTCGTGCTTGTCTGGATGGATTTGCTTGGTGCGACGGTGTTGCTGGTGCCTTTGTATCTGCTCCCCTTACTCGTTTTGGCGCTGGGTCTGGGTTGGTTGCTGGCCGCTCTTCAGGTGTTCCTGCGGGACACCTCCCAGGTTTTGTCGGTGGTCTTGGTGTTTTGGTTCTGGTTTACGCCCATCTTCTATACGGTCGACATGGTTCCTGCCGCGTTCCGGCCGCTGGTTTCCTGGAATCCTGTGACCGCGGTAGTCGCAGGTTATCGAGCCTGCCTGCTGGAGGGACAAGGCATGATGTGGGGGGAGTGGGCGTGGTTGTGGGCCGCCGCCCTTGCCTGTTTTCTTTTCGGCGGATGGGTGTTTCGCAACACCAAGCGGGAGTTTCTCGATGTCCTCTGAACCGGTGATCGAGTTGCGACGGCTGTCGAAGAAGTATCCGATCTATGACAGTCCCGGCTGGAAATTGGTCGAGCTGCTCACGCTGCGACGTCGTATGTTCCATCGGGAGTTCTGGGCGCTGAGGGATTTTGACCTGGAGGTGGCGGGAGGCACCACCGTAGGGGTGATCGGCCCCAACGGTTCGGGAAAGAGCACTTTGCTGCAGATCGTGGCGGGGATCTTACGTCAGACGTCGGGTGATTGTTTGGTGCGGGGCTCGGTGGCGGCGTTGTTGGAGCTTGGAGCCGGCTTTAATCCCGAGTTCACCGGTCGCGAGAACGTCATGATGAGTGGGGCGATCGGAGGTATCCCTCGAGGAGAAATGGAGAAACGGCTTGACGAAATCGTCGAGTTCGCCGAGATCGGTGAGTTTATCGACCAGCCGGTGAAGACTTACTCAAGCGGCATGTTTGTGCGCTTGGCCTTCTCGGTGGCGATTCATGTGGACCCCGACATTCTGCTGGTGGACGAGGCGCTGGCGGTCGGAGACCTCATTTTCCAACACCGATGTATCCATCGAATCCGCCGAATGCGTGGCGAGGGCAAGACTATTCTCTTTGTTACCCACGATTTACAAGCGTTGACCGAGTTCTGCGACCGGGCGGTTCTGCTGGACAAAGGCCGCAAGTTGGTGGAGGGCGAACCCCCGGATGTCGTTCATGCCTATCACAAGCTGATCTTTGAACGAGAGCAGGCTCGCGGGGTGGGAGAGCGCCCCATAATCGAGATGGACGCGGACGCGGGGCTCCCCATCATCACCACTATTCCCTACGTACACCATCGGTTCGGTGCGGGTGGGGCCAGGATCTTGGGAATCCTGCTGGTGACGTCGGAGGGTGAAGTGGCCACGGAGATCAAAGCGGGGGAAGAGCTGACCCTTCTGATTTCCGTTGAGTTCCTGGACGATTTGCCTCACCCGATTGTGGGAGTGACGGTCCGTGACCGCATGGGAATGGAGATCTGCGCAACCAATACGTCGTACGAGGGAAAGATCCTTCCTCCGGGAAGCCGAGGCCACATCATCACGGTGGCGTTCGATTGGAAAGTCCCGCCACTCCGCCCCGGCAGCTACTCGCTGGCTCCGGCCGTCGCCGACGGGAACATCTGGGAGCACACCATTCATGACTGGATCGACAACGCCTATATCGTCGATCTTCTCAATACCGGTCTAGTGTACGGGCTGATGAGGGTTCCATTCCAGGTGCGGTATCGGAAACACGAACCGGATGTGCCGCCGTCGTCTGATTCCCCCGGCCGACCGGATCCAAAATAAGTGTCGCCTCAGTCGTTGTCGTCGGCTTCCCCCTGGTGAGCACCACCTGCAGGAGATTCCGCAATAGAGGAACGCCCTGTCGGAAAGATTGCGAGTAAAGTCGGACGAAAGAGCGGATTCGGCGCCGTCTCCGATCCGTTAATCTGCGGTACCCCAGGTAATCTTCCACGAGCGCCCTTGCCTGTCGCCGCCCGGTAGGATCGCGTGGGTCCGCAGGCCAGGCGAGGGAGGCCGAGAGTTGGATCCAGTCCCGGGCGGCAAATGCGTCTGCGACGACCGGGGGAACGAAACTCAGACGTCGGGTTTTTTCGAGATCGACGAAATACAGTGTCGGAGGGTGTCCCGCCGGCGCTCGACGCACCAAGACGTGGCGCGCCTTGAGATCGCCGTGGGTGAACCCTGCGTTGTGCAGTCGTGCGACGGCTTCCGCCAAGGCCGAGAGAAGCTGACGGTCCAGTCGTGCCCAGCGATGTAGCTGGTAGACGTGCCGCCCGGTCGAGGGAAGTTCTTCCACGCCCTCGATCTCGGCTGCGATCAGGTAACTGCGGCCGTTCAAAAGTTGCCGGCGGGGTCGAAAAGCCCCCCAAACCTGCAGGGTTGGGATTCCGGCTGCTTGCAGTTCCAAAGACTTGGTCAAAATGTGAAACGCGGACGGTCGGCGAAAGCGGTGATTCCAGCTGTGCTTGCGATAACAGTAGAGGTAGCAGGGGGAAGGTCTTCCGCGATAGCTCACGAGGAGTCGCAAAATGCGCCGCCCATCGCACTCGAGAAGGAGAGAGACTCCGGGAAGAGAGGCCGCCGCCTCGGGATCGTCCAACAACAGAGCCGGCAGATGAAGTTCAGTATCCAGCCGACCCGTAAATCGGGTGTTGGAAAAGCACTTCAAGGCCATCAGGTGTCATCTTACTGAAAGTTATCGGTCACTGTGTTACAGTCCCGGGCCGCATGGACCTCGATGTTGTGGTCGTCAACTGGAACGGTGGCGACCATTTGGTCTCTTTGCTCGATTCATTAGAGCCCTTGAGCGGCGAATTAGGTTCAGTTCGAGTGATCGACAACGCATCCGAGGACGGCAGTGAGCGGTCCGCAGTTCGTCCCTGGGTACAGCTGGTACGCAGCGCTCGGAATTTGGGCTTTGCCGGAGCGGCCAATCTGGGCGTCCGAGCCGGCCGGAGCGAGTGGGTCCTACTGGTGAATCCCGATGTACGCATCTTTCCCGAGAGTCTACGGGGACTCTACCGCATGGCTGGGAAGCATCCTGAGGCCGGGATCGTTTGCGGTGCCCTGGTAGGGCCGGAGGGCCGCTCGCAGGAGGATTTTCAGATTCGCCGTTTACCGACTTTATGGTCGGCGGTGGCCGAGAATCTGTTTTTCGATGAGCTTGTAAAGAAACGGCGAACGCCCGCACCGGGTTCCGGACCGCGATCGGTGGAACAGCCCGCCGCGGCTTGCTGGCTGCTGCGGAGGCAAGCTTGGACGGATGTAGGCGGATTCGACGAGAAGTTTTATCCGGCTTGGTTCGAAGACGTGGATTTTTGTCGGCGGGTTGGGCGGAGGGGATGGGAAATCCTCTACTTTCCGGAGTTTGTCTTCGAGCATGTGGGTGGATCTTCCGTGACTCGGCTCGGTTATAAAGAGTTCTTAAGGATTTACCGCCGCAACGAGTTGAGGTACTGGCGCAAACATCACCCTTCGACCTGGTGGCTTGTCTGGCTGCCGAACCGCGTCGGGTTGGTCCTGCGCCTGCTCGCGGTGAGAGAGCCTCGATGAGCGTGCTGGTGAGCCTGGTGACCCACAATGACGGCACCTACATTGAGCGCTGTCTGGAAGCCGTTCTTGCCCAGAGTGTCTCGGTCCGCGTCAAGCTGATCGACAGCGGTTCCCGGGACGACACCGTCGCCCGCGCGAAACGATTCGGGATCGAGGTGAACGAGGCCGGAACGAACATCGGCTACTGTCGGGGGCACAACTGGAACATTCAAGAAGGTCGGGAGTTGGAATGGGTACTTTGCCTCAACGCCGACGTGGTCCCGGCTCCGGAATTTTTGGGATCTCTACTGAAGGCGGCGGAGTCGCACCCGGAAGCAGGCTTGCTGGGAGGGAAACTGTGGCGGGGCGATTCGGCGGGCGATAGAAAGTGTGACAGCGCCGGCCGCCCGTTGCTCGACAGTACCGGAATGTACTTTACGCCGTCTCTACGCCACTTTGATCGAGGGAGCAACGAGCCCGATGTGGGGCTATACGAACGGCTGGAGTATGTCTTCGGCATCACGGGAGCCGCCTTACTGGCCCGGCGCCGGTGCCTGGAAGACATACGCTGCTTCGGTGAGTATTTCGATGAAGATTTTTTCGCTTACCGGGAGGATGCCGACCTTGCCTGGCGCGCCCGGCTCATGGGTTGGGAAAGCCTGTATGTGCCGGAAGCGCGGGGGACGCACGTGCGGAAGGTCCTGCCGCGCGGCCGTCGGCACGTTTCCGCCCTTGCCAATTATCATTCGGTTAAGAACCGCTTCCTCCTCCGTATGAAGAACGTAGACTGGGCCGTACGGCTTCGGTGCTTTCCCTTCTACTGGGGGAGAGACTTGATTGTCGTCGCCGGAGTCATCCTTTGGGAGAGAAGTTCGTCACCGGCACTTGCGGAGGCTTGGCGGCTTCGTCAGCGTATGAGAATTAAGCGCGACTGGATCCAGTGCCGCCGCAAGGCCGACTCGTTCGAATTGGCTCGCTGGTTCAGCTTTCGTCCGGTGAGCCGTCCGGCGGGAAATCTTCCACGACCAGGTTCGGATCCGGAGCCAGGTCCCACCCGTCCCGCCGGCCGCGACTGAGGTGCAAGAGGGCGGCACCCGCGATCATGGCGGCGTTGTCCGTGGTCAGCTCCGGTCGGGGGAAGTACACGGGTAGTCCTTCGCGCCCAAACACCTCGAGGAAACGGGTGCGCAAGGCTTGATTGCAGGAGACGCCTCCGGACACATGAATGGAGCAAACTTCGTACTGTTGGGCGGCCCGTAGTGTCCGGTCGATAAGTTGATCGATGACGGCCTTCTGAAAGGAAGCTGCAAGGTCGTTCACCTTCTGCTCGGACGCGGGGTCTTCCGTTGTTCTCCGATCCTGCTGCAAAGACCGACCGTAGCGCAAGGCGGCGGTCTTCAGTCCGCTGTAGCTGAAATCAAGCGTGCCGGAGCTGATGGTTGGAATCGTAAAGCGGAAGGTCTCCGGATTTCCCTCCCGCGCCAGACGCTCAATGACGGGTCCTCCGGGGTAACCCAGACCGAGGAATTTGGCCAGCTTGTCTAGAGACTCTCCGGCGGCGTCGTCCCGGCTTTTGGCCAGAAGGCGATAGCGTCCGACCGCCTCCACATGGTACAGATTGGTATGGCCTCCGGAGACCACCAGGGAAAGAGACGGAGTCTCGGCCTGTGGATGGTCCAAGAAGACCGAGTACATATGACCTTCCAGATGGTTGACTCCCACAAGCGGAAGGTTTCGGCTGAAAGCCACCGCCTTGGCGTAAGCCAGTCCCACCAGTAAAGCGCCCACAAGGCCGGGGCCTCTGGTGACGCCGACGCCCGAAAGCTCGTCCCATGCGACTCCCGCTTCTTCGAGGGCTTGTCGCACGACAAAGCAAATGTTGTCGACATGCTCGCGGCTGGCGAGCTCCGGTACCACTCCTCCATAGTCCTGGTGAATACGGACCTGTGAGGCGACGACGCTCGATCGGATCGTTCCGCCCGACTCGACGACGGCGGCTGCGGTCTCGTCGCAACTCGATTCGATGCCTAGAACCAACATCCTCACACCTGCGGACCGACGCCGTAGAGTTCGCGTAACGACGGCTCGTACGGTGGATAAGCGACTCCTGCCTCGGTAATGACGGCTGTGACCAAGCGGGACGGCGTGACATCGAAAGCGGGATTTTCCACCGCCACCCCTTCCGGCGTGATCGGCTTACCTCCGAAGTGTGTGACCTCCTCGGCGGGTCGCTGCTCGATAGGAATTTCCCGTCCCGTCGCCGTACGCAGATCGATGGTCGACAGAGGAGCCGCCACGTAGAAAGGGATTCCATGTTCTCGAGCCAAGACCGCGACGCTGTAGGTACCGATCTTATTGGCCGTGTCTCCGTTGGCGGCGATCCGGTCGGCCCCGACGATCACGGCGTCGATTCGACCGAGGCTCATAAAGTAGCCCGCCATGTTGTCCGTAATCACCGTACAGGGGATCTCGTCTCGAGTGAGCTCCCATGCGGTCAGCCGGGCGCCCTGGAGAAACGGGCGTGTTTCGTCGGCAAAGACCCGGACTACCTTCCCCGCTTCACGCGCGGCGCGAACCACTCCCAGCGCCGTTCCGTAGCCGGCCGTGGCCAGGGCGCCGGCGTTGCAGTGAGTGAGCACTGTGGCCGGCGATTCGAGCAGGCTCTGTCCATGTTGTCCGATTCTCCGGTTGACGGCGATATCCTCTTCCTTGATCTTCCGAGCCTCGGTCACTAAGACCTGTTGGAGGCCGGACAGCGAGGAAGTGCGATGAGCCTGATACACCTTGCGCATGCGCTCCACGGCCCAGAACAAGTTTCGCGCCGTCGGTCGGGTGGCGGCAAGGAGCTCGCAGACCCTCTCGAACTTTTCGTCTAGGCTGGACGATTCGGAGATCCGCCGCATTCCCAGAGCGATCCCCATCGCCGCCGCAACTCCGATCGCGGGTGCCCCGCGTATTACCAAATTACGAATGGCTTCGGCCACTTCCTCTGGTGCACGAAGGGTCACATAGATCTCCTCCGCCGGGAGCTTCCGCTGGTCCAGCATTACGACGCCGTCGTCAGTCCATTCAATCGTTCGAATCATGGTCCTTCATCGTGTATATGCGCGACATTGGTGCGATTCGCATAACTTGCGTGATTCGCGCAATCCATGTGGTCCACTTCTTCTGCGTGGCCGGCTTCACCCGCGATGCGAGCGGCCGGCGCCCCGCGCATAAGCACCCTTGCTCCGGTGGCGCGACCGGCGGCGCTTCGCAGCTTCACAGGTCTACGGCTGTTCCACCAGCCGGGCGATCTCCGCCGGCAGCGAAAACGTCTCGTCCGGGATCTCCACATTGTGTTCCACACTCTCCACCAACAGCTCAAAGCGGAACTGCGATCCCGACATGGTCATTTTAAACGGCACCTTAACGCCGTCGACTTCGCGATAGTCCGAGATCTCGCTCTGGATCCTCTGGCCACCCTGCTCCACGTCGGCGCGGACCAGCAAACCTGAGTCGGCGTCGAAGTAGCAGGTCATGGGTGAACCTTTTTCCGGTGTAAAGACGACCTTATAGACGGACCGGTCTCCAAGGGATTCAGGTCCCGAAGCTTCCGCCGAGACAAAGAAGTCGCGCCAGTTCAGGAGCGGCTCGATCCGTGCTTGCTGGAGGGCCGCCAGTCGCTCCGAGCCGCTCAATATCCGCGGACCGGCCATGGGATTGGTCTGCCAAGCGATGTCTCCGTTGACGCCGTTCTCGGCCGAGCCCATGCCGGCAAAATCGAGGCGGAATCGATACCGGTCCGGCGTTCTGATATAGCTCTCGAAGGGAGCATACATGCCCATATCCGCCATGGCGAAGGTTCCCTTCGCAACGCGGGAATGGATCTTTTCGATGGCTTCCCTGCCGCCTACGGCGTCCAGATATCGCTGGATGATGGTCTCAGCGTCGACCGTCTGGGCTCGAAGCTCCAGTCCGGACGGTAGTAGGAACATCGCCGGCAAAAGAAAAAACAACCTCTTGGCTTGGTTCATTTCGACCCTCCTGTTCATGTGCGTTGCTGTGTTGGTCTCCCGGTTGCTCACGGAAAGACATCCGCACTCTATTGCCCAGTCGCGCTCAGCTTGCATCTTCCTACGCCGTGAGTCAACCGAGTTCGGTATACGAAGCTCCCCTCAGTTTGTTACGACAACAAGGGGTGGTAGCACCGGCGTCCTCGCCTGCGACCATGGCGGTCGGAAGGGAGCGCAGGCGTCCTCGCCTGCGACTGCGGGTAGGCGGTTCTCCCGCGGTTACGTTGACGGCCGAGACGGCCGTCCTCCGGTCCGGCGGCCTGTCCACGCGCTACGAAAGAAGCCGTATGCCGTACGCAGTAGCATGGGCCGGGATCAGGCCGTCTCAAAAAGGCTCTGTCCGCTGGCCGGCCTACAAGATGTTGTGGTGCGGGTTACCGAAGTGCCGATTAGGAGTATGCCACTGCTGCCAATTTGGATTTTTGAGACGCCCTCGGGATGCCCGTAGCACACGGGTCACGCGGCACGAATGAGGCCGGGTACTATGATGTCCCCAACAATCCGCTGCGGTACGTGGATTCGGTGGGCCGAGCCCGCCGGCGGTGAGGTCTTCTCGCGGTTTGAACGGCTGACGGTCCGTCGTCGGCGATATGCAAAGCTTGTGGAAGAACCTTCGGGAAACTGCGACTCCTCAGGAAG
>JAPXNP010000008.1:0-20725 GCA_033811955.1 Acidobacteriota bacterium | reverse complement strand
CAGAGTGCTGCGGTGTCTCCGGGAAGAGGCACGAGGATGAATTGTGCGCGGTTCGAAACACTTCTGAGCGACTACCTGGAAGAGCGGTTGGATGCGACCGTACGCCGGGCGGTCGAAGCTCACTTGGCCGAGTGTCCACGGTGCGGCGAGCTTCTGCGCGACGTGGGGGAACTGGTCGCCCAGTTGCGTGAGTTGCCGGAGGTCGAGGCACCCGAGTCGCTGACCGAGGCCATTCTGATGCGGACCAGTGGAAAGCCGGAACGCTGGTCCTTTAAGAGGGAGTTCATCGAACCTGTGCTTCGATCCTTGCGTTCGCCTCGGTACGCGTTCGGCACGCTGATCATGTTCGCTTTCTTCTCCTTGATGGTAAACGTCCTTGGACCGGGTTTCTCCGCCTCCAGTGCTTCATGGCTGAATCCAGGTTCACTGGTGGGGCGGGCCGAAGAGCTTTCCGGTGAAGTGTATCGAACGTGGAAAGAATTCGTCGAGTTCCGGCGGCGTGTCGTCGAAGAGATCCGCCTGATGCGGGAAGATCTTTTCGGACGGTTGGACTATCACCTGATCACCATGCTGTTCAAGAGTTACCAGGAATCGGTTGCCCAACAGCAAGAGGACAAATCCGCTTCTGTCGTCGGGCAAGCAAACCAAAGCGAGGAAGAACACCATGAACAATGAACAGTCAGGCGGCACAACGCCGCCCGCGGCCCCGCCGTCGCCTCCCCCGACTCCTCCTCGGCCGGAGCAGGCGCGCGCGGTCCGAGCCGCTCTCTTGGCCCTAATCCCAGGGATGGGGGCCGTGTACAACTGTGAGTACACCAAGGCCGTCGCCCATTTTGCCGTGTTTGCCAGTTTCATCGTGCTTGCGGACTATCACGGCATCTTCGGATTGGCGGCGTTCTGTTTTTACGTCTTCATGATTATCGACGCCTACCGGTCGGCGGAGGTCGGTCCGCCGGAGGAAAGAAGAGGGGGCAGGGAGGAGATGAACTTCCCCGTATGGGGATGTGCGCTGGTGTTCTTAGGCGTCCTGTTTCTACTGGACAACTTGGGAGCCATTCACCTGCGGTCGGCGGCCCAGTTTTGGCCTCTCCTGCTTATCGCCTTGGGAATTTACCTGATTTTGCAGCATTTCCATCAGCCCGGTGCCGCCCCTTCCGGCCCTCGTGAGCTTCAGGTTCAAGACCAGAGTTCACGTGACCAATCGTCCGGATCGCCCGAGGAAGGGAGCTGAGGGAATGAGCCGACAAAAGACTGTGGGGATCTTAGTTTCCGGGCTTGTTCTCGTGGTTCTGGGGGTCTTTTTTCTGGCGGTCAATCTCGGCTGGGTCAGGGTCGATTGGTTGACGGCAGGTCGCCTGCTCCTTCCCAGTCTTTTTCTTCTCTTTGGGCTGTATCGCCTTGTCGGACATTTCGGAACGAGGCCCGATCCGTCAAGCCCGGCGGCTTTTCGTTCTCAGCTCCTTTCCGGTCTTTTCTGGACAACTCTCGGCACGGTTCTTATGTTGCACGTCCTGGACTACTTGGACGCAGTCCAGGTAATTGGAACCTATTGGCCGGCGCTTTTCATCTTGTTCGGTCTGGGGAAGATTGTGGACTACTACCGACTGCAAGGGAAAGTGGGTTTACGCGCCACGGAAATCTTCGGCTTGATCTTCGTGTTGTTCTTCGGGATTACTTGCCGGGCATTCGCCGAATCCCACTGGCCGCTGGTCAGAGATTGGCTTAGGGACGAGATGCGCGTAACTCTTCCGAAGGATCGACGGTCCACAGGATTCAGTTTTCGGGAAGAAACCGAGTTACCACGAGGTTCTGCGCGAGAGATTGCGGTTGAGAACCTGTATGGAGACGTCCGAGTCGGTGGAGAACGGAGGCCCTCGATCAAGGTTGAGCTGGAGAAGAAGGTGGAGCTTCCGGAAGAAGCCTCCGCCGATGCGCTGGCCCGACGACTGAGGATCGTGAGTGAGCTCCAGGGTGATCGCCGGCTGATTGGAACGAATCGATCGGAGTTGGGCGAGGAGGGCAAAAAGATCGCCACTCACTTTACTCTTCTGTCCCCTTCGGATTTGGCCATCAACGTTGGAAACGCCTTTGGTCGTACCATCTGCCAAGGGATCGAGGCACCGGTGTCCGTTCGCAGCTCTTACGGCAAGGTGGAGTTGGAGCGAATCGGCGGGCCGGTTGAAGCCGTCTCCACATATGAATCTGTTGTGGCCAAGGGCCTTGGGGGTCCCTCCAAGCTTGAAACGGAGCGAGCCTTGGTGATGGCGGAGGACGTGACGGGGAACCTTGCTGCGGCAACTACGTACGCTCGGTTGGAAGCCAAAAGAATCTCCGGAGATCTGACGGCAAGAAACCATTTTGGAGAAGTGGTTGTCCAGCGGGTCGAGGGAGACGCCCGTGTCGAGGCGCCGGGATCACGAGTGCATGTGGCCGACGTCGGGGGCTCGGTGGAGATCAATCAATCCTATCGGCCGGTGCATCTGCGGCGGATCGAAGGCTCCGTGAAACTTGCGTCATCCTACGCAGACGTGGAGCTGGAAGACATTGCGGGAGCCACCGAGATCCAGGTCAAACATGGGAAGGTCAGACTAAGACACGTGGAAGGAGGCCTAAAGATCCAAGGGGCCGTGTCGGAGCTCATTCTCGAAGGTGTTACGGGGCCTTTAGAGGTGGTGTCCAGCCTGCGGTCGGTCGAGGTCAATGGGTGCCACGGTCCCCTCCAGATCGAGAATGAATACGGTAGCGTGACGATCGACTGTCCCGAAATACCCCAGGAGACTATTCGGGTCACCAACCGCAACGGATCCATTCGTCTTCGTTTGCCTCAGTCGGCCGGTTTCACGCTGGCGGCTCAGGTGGAGGGAGGAGAGATCGTCTCGGACTTCGGCCCCGCCCCCAGACTTTCGCCCGAAGGAGTGGCTTATCTTCGGGCGGACGTGGGGGCCGTGCAGGGACCTCTTGTAGAGCTGCAGACGACTCATTCTCGGATTCGCATAGAGAAGAGGTGATTCCCATGACTACGGTGCGTCTTCTCACACTGCTCTTGGTGGGCTTGATGATTCCCGGGTGCGGTTTTCCGTGGGATGAGTGGAGGGGGGACATCCACTATTCCGAGAGCACCCTGACCGGCGGCACCGGCCGGGAACAGAAGCTCTCTGCGCAGGTCAGCATGCAGGTGGGAGAGCTGACGATAGAGCCGGGTCCTTCCGACCTGGCTTTCGAGGCTCGGTTTCATTACAACGACATGGCGCTTGAGCCTAGAGCGGACTTCGAGACCGACGAATCCGGGGCGGCGCGCCTGTCGGTCTCTCTCGAAGGAGAAGCGCACTCGTTTCATTCATGGGGAAAGAACTCCATTCACTTACGCTTGAACCCACGAGTCCCCCTGAAACTTCGGACTGAAACGGGCGTCGGGGAAGCAACGATCGATTTGACGGGCATGCGAGTCGAATCCGTCCGATTGCAAAGTGGAGTGGGCAAGACAAGTCTTGTGGTGTTGGAGCCGAATCCCGTCACGTGTGAGTTTATCGAGATCGACGGCGGGGTTGGGGCCCTTGAGGTCACGGGGCTGGGCAACCTGAATTTCCGCGAGTTTCGGCTGAGGGGCGGCGTAGGGGGTTCCCGCATGGATTTTTCCGGTTCCTGGCCGGTACTGGGGAAAGTCACGGTCGAGGTGGGCGTGGGTGGGGTGGACTTGCTGGTACCCAGGGACCTTCCTGTGGTCATCGAAGCGGAAGGGAACATGTTTTCGAATGTTTCCGTCCCGGACGCCTTTAGCCGCCGCGGTAACCGTTACACCAGTCCCTCTGCGGAGAATTCGTCCTCATTCCTTGAGGTCCGCATTGCCGCCGGCATCGGGGGCGCGAACGTCCGGTGGCGATGAGTCTTAGGGCGATCGAGCCGATCGGTTCAAGGGTGAGCTTGCCGTGGGCGCTCCGAGATTTGGATCTCTCGACCGAGATCTGACGGTCGAGAAATGCCGTTAGGCCGCTGACGATCTCTTTTAACAGCCGAGACCGGGTCTTGGGCCCGGTGGCCTGTCTGCAGTTGGCCCGATGGGTGTCCCGGGGCTGCAGATCTTTTACCTACACTGGTGGGTGGTCCGGAGCTGCCCCGAACCCTTTGACTGACGAGACGAGACCGATCCGCATTGGCGGGTTTTGCAGGACCGGGGCTTTGGAGGTACGTGTCCCGCGCCGACTGGTACGCCTCAAGGGAATTCTCTGCTGTGCCATTGTCGCTTCCGTGTTCCGTCCAAGCCGAGGGCCGGCTTATGCCTATGTTGCTCGACCGCGCCGCATGGTGTTTCTAACGTTACGCCAAGTGCACGGGCATCGTAAGTTGTGTGCGGTATCGGTCCCGCCTGGGGCCGGTCCCCTCCATCCGCCGAAAATCAGGGTGAAATCGAAGACCCTTTCACGTACACTCTGTAGCCGTAACGATTGGTTCCTCTGCGCTACGGAACGGCTTGTCCTACAAGCTGTTATGCGACAGACGCGGGCCCTTTGCGGCTCTTGGGAAATCTGGTTGAAGCGTCCGGACCGGCTTTTTCCGTCCCGGCACCATAAAGGAGGCGACCATAGCAGCTAAGCGATTTTTAACGCTCTTCAAGGGCATTCTTCGTCCGAGCTCTAAGGGCGTGTCCCTTGCGGGCGGAAAACACGAGGATACTCTTGAGGAACTGGAGTATCAGCTGGACTACCGATTTCAGGACCGTTCGCTGCTCGAGCGGGCGCTCACGCATCGCTCGTACGCCTATGAAGCGGGTGAGGCTGGGAGGCTCGTCGACCATTACGAGAGGCTCGAATTTTTGGGCGACGCGATTCTGGGTTTCGTCGTGGCCGAGTATCTTTACCGCCATTCCTCAAGTCTTGGGGAGGGGGATCTGACCCGCATGCGCAGTCATCTCGTATCTGCTCCGCGGTTGGCTCAAGTTTCGCGACGTTTGGACCTGGGCCGGTGGATGCGGCTGAGTCGGGGTGAGGATAGGACGGGAGGCCGGTCGAAAAGGGCGTTGCTGGCGGACGTGTTCGAAAGCTTGGTGGCTGCGATCTACTTGGACGGCGGCCTGGAGCCGGCCCGCCGCTTTATTTTGCAGCACTTGGACGGGGAACTGAAACAGGTGTGCAGTGGGCGGTACTCGGTTCAGGACGCAAAGTCGGCTTTACAGGAACTCCTTCATAGCCGTCATCTCCCGTCGCCCGGGTATCGGGTTCTGGAAGAGCATGGTCCTGAACACCGTAAGGAGTTTTTGATCGGTGTGTTTGTACAAGGCCGGGAACTGGGCAGAGGTAGGGGAAAATCGAAGAAAGAGGCTGAGCAGAGAGCGGCTTACGAGGCTCTGGGGAAATTGGCCTCAGGAGCGCGAAAGGAACCAGTAGAGCAGGACCGTGCAGGTGTTAAACGTAGCGTGAGCCGTGATGGGGGCGACGAGGCAGCCCCGGCTGAGGTAAAGCCAGCCGAAAACTAGTCCCAAGACTCCTGCGGCGACGGCATTGTCGATCCCCTGCAAGGCGTGTCCATAGCCGAAGAAGACGCTCCAAAGAATCAGCCCGACCCAGGGTCCGCCAAGGTTCTCGCGAAATCGCTCCAACACGAAGGCACGCTGGATTTCCTCCTTGAAGCCTCCTACGAAAATGCTGCTCAGAACTAGTAACCAAGCGTCGCTCGGTGAAGTCACCAGGTCGAGCAGCGGATTCTCCAAGGTAGTCCAGCCGGGTGCCAGCGAGCGGACAAGTCCGGTGACCATGACGACGATGAGAAAGAGGACGGGAACGACTGCCGCACCGAGCACCAGTTCGGTCTTCCAGTTTCGAGGAATTCGGCTTAGCAGACTTAAATCTTGTTCTCGCCATCGTAGGAGGATCCAGATCAAACTCAACGTCACGACGGCTTCCAGCGTCAGCAGGGACACAAATCCTTCAATGGTGGTCAAGAAAAGGTTTGGATCGTAGCCGACGGCGGCGGCCGCCAGCGGAATCACAACAAAACCGGTTGTGGCGACGACAAGGACCTCCACGGCGTTCCGCCACCGGGTCGGACGCCGTGTGGGAACCGTATCCCCTGTGAGAGCTTCGTTGGGTTCATGCATGCCGGCCCACAGCGGGTGCAGCCTAACGTAAACTCCAGGTATTGCCTAGAACTCGACCTGAGGTGCCTGCGATGCACCTTCCTCGGCCTCGAAATAGGGCTTGCTCGCGAATCCGAATAGAGAAGCCACGATATTCGTGGGAAATCGCCGGATCGCCGTGTTGTAGGCCCTTACGACCTCGTTGTACCGACGACGCTCTACTGCGATCCGGTTCTCCGTTCCCGCCAGTTCGTCCTGCAGAGCCAAAAAATTCTGGTTGGATTTCAACTCCGGATACCGTTCCACCACCAGCATCAAGCGAGACAGGGCTCCCTCCAGCTGACCGGCCGCCGCGGTCTTTTCTTCCACCGTACGAGCCTCGCCCCACTGGCTGCGCAGACGGGTCACCTCGGTAAATACTTGAAGCTCCTGCTGAGCGAAGCCTTTTACCGTGTTGACGAGATTGGGGATGAGGTCGTACCGTCGCTGCAGGACCGTCTCTACTTGCGCCCAGGCTCCGTCTACCGATTCTTCCATGGTGACGAGCCGGTTGTAGGTTCCGACAAAGACGACGATCACAACGAGGAGGACGAGTACGATCGCAATGAGTAATCCAAGGACGACTTTCTTTGTCATGTTGGTATCTCTCTCTTTTGGCCCAAGGCGGTCACACCGTTCCTATGACCTGTCGGTCCTGTTGCAAAGTCGATCCCGGCCGATCGAGCGCGCGGCTTTTCGCCGACAGCCCCGCTACGTCCCAATCGTACCGGATCATTCTAGTATCACCAAATCCCGATACCAACGTCCGGGATACCGAAAGCCGAAATGACGAACATCCGGCATCGCTTCACGAAGAGTGCTTTTCTGTTTGGCTTGGGTCTAAACGCCCTGTCCCTGCCGCCCTTTTCAGTCACTCGGCCCCTTCTCAGTCTCGGCTTGGTGAACAAACGCATCGACAAAATCGGCCAGATGCTCTACGGCCGCCAGGTAGCTTCCGAACAACTGTTCCAAGTCTACCGATCGAGGTTTGAGCGACCCCTGTTTTAAGTGGAAAACGGTCTCGAAAGGTTCAGCGGGGATCCCCGTTCTTTCTGAAAGCCGATGGAGCGCAGGCATTTTCATCGCCGGAGGCGTTTCTCCCAGCAAACGCAGGGTACCGCGGGCAAGAACCAGGATGGAAGAGACAGAAGAAACGAGAAGCCGAAGTAGCAATCTCTTCTTGCCCTCGCTCTCCAGGAAGCCTTGTCGCAACTGGATAAGTCGTGCCTTGGTTTCGTATTCGAGCTGGTGTCGGAGGTTCTCAAGTGCAACCGGCAGCTTCTGCACGATGTCTTCCCCGGCCAGGATGCGATGGGCTTCTTTGATGTCGAGGATCTCGATGGGGAAAACATCACACGATTGCAGCAAGCGATCCCAGGTGAACAACATAGGCGCAGGGTTGCCCGCCTTTTTCCAGTCGTGGACGAGTCGGGCCAAGAGTTTCAGCTCCTCCAACCCCAAGCGTTTCACCACTACGAGGAGGTTGTAATCAGAACCCTTGCCGAGATAGTCCCCGGCGGCAGCCGAGCCGTACAGAACGACCGACCTAAGGCGCTCTCCCAACACTTGTCTTAGTTCTTCGGCGAATTCCTCTGGCTTCACGATTTCACCTCCCCGGGAGCCTCGGCACTCTCGGCGTTCCTTCCTTCCATCTCACCAACTCCGTCCGGCTCCACCTCCACCGGAGGCGCCTCCACCGAAGCCGCCGAATCCACCCCCCCCGAATCCACCCCCGCCGCCTCCTCGGCCGGAGGCCAAAAGGAAAAATAGCAACCATGGGTGGCGAATGGCGAGGTACATGAATAGGATGAGGGCAAATATCGCCACCAGCGTATCGACGCAACCTAAACCTCTCTGGGAGGTGTCAGGGGGCGGCCGAGTCTGAAGCTCTCCCGTAAGTTCCACCCCTGCATCACCTGCTATTTCGCGGGCGAAGGCGAGGGCACCTGCTGTCAGGCCACCCGCATAGTCACCGGCCTTAAACCTGGGAACGACATGCTGATCGAGCAAACGGCCGACTTTTCCGTCGGGCAACAGCGGCTCCAGGCCATAGCCGACTTCCACCCAAATCGTTCGATCCTCGACGGCCATGAGTACCAAAAGGCCCCGATCGTCCTTGGCATGCCCGACACCCCACTTCTCGAACAGCCGGTTGGCGAAGTCACGGATTTCGTTTCCTTCCAGGGAAGGCAGGGTCACCACCGCCAGCTGCGCTCCCGCCTTGCGATCCAACTCTTGCAACAGACTCTCCAGCTGTCGGCGCTCCACCGGCGTAAAGACGCTTGCAAAATCGCTGACATATCCCTGGGGTTCAAGGGACCCGGGCTGAAGATCGACTTGGGCCGCCGGCAGACCGGCTGCAGCCGCAGCGGCCATCCAAAAGGCAAGAACGGGGCCCAAGGAACGTGAAAGTCCTGCCACGGGCTGCCATTCTACACCGCCCAGGATGAGGGTCACCCCGCGGACGTCGACGCCGACCGTCTCACCCTCCTAGGACGGCCGGATCGAGATGTCTCCGACTCGGTCCGGAATGTGCGCCCGGGAGGCCGAGCGATACTTGTCATTTCCTACTCCTTTTCCAACATAGCCCAGCGTTCGTTCTCCCTTCGGATTCCCCGTTCATGCTTTTGCCGTCGTGACGGAATAGCCTAGGATAGAGCCGTTATGACGCTCCTTTGCATGAATCGGCCGCGGCGGCTTGTCGCATGGTGTGTTTTGCTTCAGACGGTCGGCTTGTCCAATCTGTTACGAGGTGAGTCGGCCGCTTATCGCCTCCCGCCGGAACCCATCCCCGCGATGGTCACCCGCCCACCCACGCCGTCCCTCCTTGTGGGTCCCGATCACCGAGTCGGGCTGCTGGTGTATCGGGAGAGCCTACCCCCTATTGCGGAGCTGGCACGCCCCATGCTGCGTTTGGCGGGGAAGCGCTTCTATCCGGAGTTACGGTTGCCTGCCACCCGCAGCGGCGGACCTGTCGTCCGATTGGAGTTTCTCGACTTGGAGACAGGTCGGAAGTGGGCCGCCAAGCTTCCCGAGGAGTCCGAAGTCGCTTGGTTCTCGTGGTCTCCGAATGGGTTACGGGTTGCATTGGCCCGAGTTGCCTCCCACGGTGTGGAGCTCTGGGTGGTGGATGCTCGAAGCGGTGCTTGCGATCGTGTGACGGACTCAAGGTTGAACCTGGTTTCGGGCCCTTGCGAATGGCTGCCTGATTCGGAGCGACTGCTGTGCCGCTTTGTTCCAGACGGACTGGATGCGCCGCCGTCGCCTCCGCGGGTGCCCCAAGGCCCCATCATTCAGGAGACCGGAGGGGTGAGAGCACAGGTGCGGACCTTCCAAGATCTATTGGAAAGTCCTTTCGACGAGCGACTGTACGAGTACTACGCTTCGTCTCAGCCGTCCGTCGTCGACCTGAACGGCGCGCGGCGCAACGTGGGATCTCCGGGTTTGTACGGCGCAATAGAGGTGTCGCCTGACGGCCGGTTTTTTCTGGTGGAACGTATCCACCGTCCCTTTTCCTACGTGGTGCCGGAAGACTATTTCCCGCGGAGTGTGGAAATATGGGGTGTGAGAGGCAGCCTGGTGCGAGTCTTGGTCGATCTTCCTCTGGCCGAGGACGTGCCTATCGGAGGGGTCCGCACCGGCCCCAGGAACTACGGATGGTTACCGTATGGCCCTCCCGCACTGGTTTGGTTGGAAGCCCTGGACGGAGGCGATCCAAAGGCGGAGGCGGATTACCGCGATCGGATTTTGCTGTGGCTGGAACCGTTCGTGAGGGCGCCCGGAGAAATATATCGGGCCGAGTGGCGGATTCGGGATTTGCAGTGGTTGGAGGACCGGTCCTGGCTTCTAACGGAATGGGATCGCGACAGGCAGTGGGTTCGGACATGGCTGTTGGACGCGCGAAAAGGAAAGTCGGTACCTCCTAGGAAGCTCTGGGACCGTGGTCTGTACGACGCGTACGCGGATCCCGGCCGCCCGGTTCAGTGGCCGAGCCCTTCAGGGAAACGGGTGGTCGTGCAGGCGGAAGAGTGGATCTACCTGGCGGGCCGTGGCGGTTCACCCGAAGGCGATCGACCGTTTTTGCGACGGTTCTCGCTCAGGACCGGGGTGACTGAAGACGTTTTCACTTGTCGAGAGAAGCGTTACGAGTACCCGGAAGAGCTCTTGAATCGCGAAGGTACGAGCGTATTGGTGAGCAGTGAAGCCCCCGACGATCCTCCTGATTATTTCGTCTTTGACGCTGTTACGAATACGTTCCGAGAGCTGACGCAGTTTCCGGATCCGACGCCTGAATTGCGGGGTGTGCGGAAAGAGCTGGTTACCTACACTCGTGAAGACGGACTGCTGTTGTCCGGCACGCTGTACCTACCCCCGGGGTACGAGAGCGGTCAAGTACTTCCGCTCGTCCTTTGGGCTTACCCGCGCGAATACAACGATCCCGCGGTTGCTTCCCAGGTGCGAGGGTCACCGTTTGGATACGCTAGAGTCTCGGGCGCTTCCCACCTTTACTTCCTGACCCAGGGGTACGCCGTACTGGACGGACCTTCCATGCCGATTGTTGGAGAAGACGGGAACGATACCTTCGTCGAGCAACTGGTGATGAGTGCCAAAGCGGCGGTGGACAGAATGGTCGCCCTAGGGGTCACTGAGCCCGGCCGAATCGGCGTGGGTGGGCACAGCTACGGTGCTTTTATGACCGCCAACCTACTTGCCCATTCGGACTTCTTCGCTGCCGGGATTGCTCGCTCGGGCGCTTACAACCGAACCCTTACCCCTTTCGGTTTCCAGAATGAACGCAGGACTTTTTGGGAGGCCCCGGAGGTGTACTTCAGCATGTCTCCGTTCATGCACGCCGACAAGATCAAAGAGCCCCTGCTCCTGATTCACGGCCAAGCCGACAACAATTCCGGCACCTTTCCTCTTCAGTCGGAAAGATTGTTTCATGCCCTAAAAGGGTCGGGTGGGACTGCACGGCTGGTGTTGCTGCCGCATGAATCCCACGCCTACGTAGCCCGCGAGTCGGTGTTGCATGTTCTGGCGGAGATGGTGGATTGGTTCGACCGCTACGTAAAGGAGCCGGCGAAGTGACCGGATTGAATGTTGGGTAAGGTCGAGCCGATGGGACGGACTGGGGGCTCCACCCGGAAACGCCGGGATCCTATCCTAGGGAGACGAAATCCGATGAAGATTGCGGCCGCGCGTACTGCAAGGCGAAAGGCGTCTTCACCGGACCGAGGATCGATAAGGGTGGCTCGAGCTGCTGGGCTTGCGTCTGAGCCCTCTGCGGAATCGTAAGCGTTACTTCGTTTCTCCGTGCCCGGGATCGGCCGAAGAGAAGACAAAATCCAGCAGGATCGGATCGTGATCGGAGAGAGGATAGCCGGGAGGGTTCACGTCGTTCAAAACCCTGGGTCGCGAGTCGGGGTAGGGCTTGATCCCCTTACCAGCGAACCAATCCAGTTTGAAGGAACATCTGCCGTTATTCCGGGCCAAGGCCCAGTTGATGAACCAGAAGCACCAGTGGGGTATCCAGTCGGCCATCCGACCGTTTGCCGCCAGATCCGCCACGTGGTAATGGAGAGTACATCCACCCGGTTCATTCAGATCCCGGTATCGGTAGCCCCTCTTCTCGAGGAGACGGAACAAGTGTCGTTCGAACCAGCGATCCGGATAAGGGTAGTGATTCTCGATGACGTTACGGACTCCCATGGCGACACGGCGGCAGTATCCGAGAATTGAGAAAAAAGCGCTGCGTGAATTGTAGGTGGAGGTATTCCAGTCGCCTCCGATGACCACAGGCAGATCCGCGTGGTAGTGCTCAAGGAAATCCAACACAAGGCGCATCTGGCGCATTCGGTGTTTCTGCGTGGAATGGGCGTCCAGATGCACGCTGACGGCCCGAAACCGGCCCGCCGGGTGATCGACAACCGTGAACACCGCTCTCTGGTTGCCCAGACGCTTCTCCTTGCCCCGCATCTTATCCCTTCCGTTGGGGAGCGCCAGGGACCGAGGATCCAGCAACGGATAGCGGGCCATGACCGCGTTTCCGTGCAAACCGTAAGCGTTCTCCCCTTTGACGGAGCTTTCCAGACCACTGCCCTTCTCCAGGTTCAGATACGAGGGGGCAAACGCGTAGCTCATTCCCAGCAGTTCACCCAACTCGATGGGAACCTTGCGGTTTCCGCTTCGAGCCATACCGTAGTCAAGTTCCGTCAGCAAAAGCAGATCCGCAAGCCTTAGGTCCGGGTGTCGGTGAAAGGCCTCGGCGACGCCCTCCAGACGAGTCCCCCGCTCGATGTTCCAGGCGACCGTTCGCACGGGCAGTTGTCCCGTCCCCGGTTGGGTTGGAATGGGGTCACACAGGACGTAGTCGAGGAGTCGCAGCAGCTCGTTTTTGAATCTTCGAAACAACGCCAAGCGTTCCAGCCTGCGAGTGGAGGACGCCTGGGCAAGCGCAGGCAGGATGGGACCGAAGGGATGGTCCAGAAGATTCGGTTCGGTGCTCGGCGAAGGGCCGGTCGCCGTCGCTCGTTCCGCCGTCAAGCCGGTTGATTCTATCATCTCTGTTCGAGGGCGTTGGCGGCCCTGACTTCCCGGTAGGTACGGGAAGTACCGTTTGTATTGTCTCGGTGTTGGACAGCCGCCTGTCCTGGAGGACTTGGGAGGCTGTCATAGGCGCATCGAAAGCTGACGCTCTCTTGCCGGTCGTCCGGCGGCACCCCCAGAAATCGAACGTAGGTCAGAGCGTTTCCCGTACTTCCACGATAAGAGCCGCCTCGGAGCGTATGGACGGCGTGGTTCTCGAAGCTGACCACGGTGTCGGTGAACTCCGCCGCGTTGCCCGCCAGATCGAACACGCCGTAAGGGGATTGATCTCCCGGCCGGTTGCCCACCGGCTCCAATTTTCCCGATCCCACATTGGGCGGGGTCGCTTCGGGGAATTCGTTTCCCCAAGGGAAGATGCGGCCGTCCACGCCTCGGGCGGCCTTTTCCCATTCCTGATCGGTTGGAAGGCGGCCACCCCGCCAACGACAGTAGGCTTCTCCGTCCTCCGGAGAAACCCAGACCACCGGAAAGTCTAGAGACCACTGTGGAGGCTGCGAGGCCCCCTCCCAGTGTTGAAGGAAGTTCTTCCCGGACGTGGGACGGTATCCCGTGGCTTGCAGAAAAACGCCGAACTGCCGATTGGTCACCTCAAATTCGTCGATGTAGAATCTTGGCAGGTTGACGGGTTGCTGCGGAATAACCAACATGGCTCGCAAGCGCTCGATCATCCCGGGGAAGCTCACCCGGGTGAAGCTCAGCAGCAACTGAAACTGCTCTTCAGTCGCCCCGTAAAGAAAGAGGCCGGCGGGAATCTCCACCGGCTCCCCCAACTCGACTTGAGTGCCAAGGTCTACCTTAGTCTCGCCGGTCGACGAGCTTCCACAAGAGAGACTGATCCATCCTAGAATCCCGGCGAAGATCCCCCGTTTGCACAGACGCCGGAAGAAACAAGTCGCCGACTTGCCGAGTCGCCGGTCCACCGGACTGCAACGGACCACAGCCGAGCCCGTAAAAGCTTGCTGACTACACTCTGCCATCAGCGTTCCCCGGATTCATTCCTTACCGCAAAACAACTTTTGTACCCCGATATTGTAGCCTCCCCGTTTGCGCGTCCGAAACGCGGGAGAAACGGCGCAAGCTTCGCCGCCGGCTTAGCGGGGGGTGTGTTCCTGCGCGGTCGGCAGTCGCTGCAGGTCCCTCTCTATAGCCGAGAGGAGTTCCTTCTGGTCATATCGGCGAGCAAGCTCCCGAGCCCGCTCGGCCTCCTCCCAAGCATCCTGGATACGTCCTTGGCGTACCGAGACCGCCGCCAGGGCGAACCAGTACCGTGCGCTTTCTTCGTCCTCCGGATCCACGATGCTCAGCAGTATCTCTCGCGCTCCTTCCAGATCGGATCGGGCAATCTTCACGCGGGCCAGGTGGAAAGAGGCCTGACGGAAATCGGCCTGGGCTTCGACCGCACGACGATAGCACGCTTCGGCTTCCTGCAAGTCGCCTCGGCGCTCGGCCAGCTGTCCCAGGTTAACCCAAGCCTGGGCATTGAAGGGGTTGATCTGGACGGCTTCATGAAACGCCTTGTCCGCTTCTTCAAGGCGTTGCTGTTGTAACAAGGCGACTCCGTAATTGTAGTGGAGAGCGTCGGAGTCGGAGGAAACCGCCAGGCCTTTGCGGTAGATTGCATCCGTCTCTTCGTACTGTCCCATCCGGCTGTAAAGGATGATGAGATTCGCATAGGTTTGCATCAGGGATGGGGCCTGCGCCAGAACTTCCTTGTGCACACGGACCGATTCCTCCAAACGCCCGTTTTCACCGAGCGCGACGGCTTCCTGCAAACGTTGTAAAACCGCCCGCGTACCGGCCGCGAATCGATCAAGCTCAACCATATAGTGGTCGCGCAGTCCCGGACGTGTCCGCTGATACATCCGGTATGCGGCCAAGTGCTGCTGGGCCTCGGTAGGGCTGCTGTCGCGAAGCAGGCGGGCGAGAGCGAAGTGGGCGGACCCATACGTAGGGAAGAGCTCACAAGCCCTTTGGAATGCTTCTCGAGCACCTTCCGGATCGCCGAGCTCCTCCAGCATACGTCCCTTCCCGTAATGGGCCTCGGCCATTTCGGGGAAGCGCTGCAGGACGGTATCGTAAAAACAAAGACTCTCTTCGAATCGCCCCGTGCGACTTAGCAAGTCACCAAGGCGCAGAAGTAAGGGCACGTAGCCGTCGTCGCACTCCAAAGCTTTACGGTAAGCCTCTTCCGCGCGTTGAACGTCTCCGGCCGTGTCGGCACTGACGCCCAGGTAGTACCACCATGCGAACTGCCCGGGTTCCCGCTCCGCCGCGAGGGCGTACCAGGGAACAGCTCGGTCGGCGAAACCGTTGGCATGCAGGAAGGCTCCAACTTCGGCGCAGCTCCGGACGTTTTCGGCGAGCGTCCTGCAGGCGATTGCCCGGCTGGTGATCTCCTCCCGAACCCCCGGGTCAAGTTGCTGGAGAATCTCGGGTTCCAAAGCAAGCTCGCGGGGAGCTGCGACCGTGGTACACATCTGCAGGAACCCAAGAACTTGGGCCCACAGGACCGGTCGAAGCCATGCGTTGCTGCACCGCGTCCCCATACTGAATATTGTAGCCTGCGGGCATAGCCCCGAGGTAAAGCAGGCTAAGATGAAACCGGCGGCCGGGTAGGTTTAAAATAATAAGCTATGCGGCTGGTACGAGTTTCTTGCATGAAGGGTTTATTCGGTTTCCTCTCGAGTCTGTCTCCGCGGAGGCTGGTTTTTGAGGAGCATTTGGGCGCTCGTATCGTCTTGTGGTCGGGCTTTCTGATCTTAGGGGCCCACGTTACCCTGACCGGGGCGCCTCAACAGATGCCTGAGGAGGAGCAAGACTACTTCGAGAAGTGGTTGAAAGAGGACGTCCGCTACATCATCACGGATGAGGAGAAGGCGGTCTTCCAGAGCCTGTCTACTCCTGAGGAGAAGGAGCAGTTCATCGAGCAGTTCTGGTTTCGGCGGGATCCCGACCCGACGACTCCGATCAATGAGTTTAAGGAGGAACACTATCGCCGTATCGCCTACGCTAATGAGCATTTCACCAGTGGAGACCTGGGCTGGCGGACGGATCGAGGGCGGATTTACATTCTCCACGGACCTCCCGACAATATCGAGACCCGCCCGACTGGAGGTGCTTACGTACGGAAAATCCAGGAGGGTGGAGGAATTACCTCCACCTATCCTTACGAGAAATGGACGTATCGGCACCTCGAGGGGATTGGAGAGAACGTAGAACTGGAATTCGTCGATTCTACCGAGACCGGACAATATAAGCTGGCAGTGTTTGATTGGGAAAAGGACGCACTCATACAGTTCCCCGGAGAGGGTGGAGGTCCCACGCTGGCGGAACAAACCGGGCTTTCTACGAGAGCCTACCGCCCCGCTTTCATTCCTGCCGCAGGAGGTGCCGGTTACAACCCGCAGGAGTGGTACCGGAGTTTGACCGATACCCCGTTTGCACGCTACGAGAAGATCGCCAAGGTTGGAGGAGCTCCGGTCGAAAAGTACCAAGACCTGAAGGAACTGGTCAAAGTAAATGTGCTGTACGAGACTCTGCCGTTCCAGGTGAAGGCGGATTACTTCCGGCTGAACGAAGTCGAAGATTTGGTTGCGGTTACCATAATGGTTGACAATTCGGAGCTTACGTTCCAGCCGGAAAACGAACGCCAGGTCGCGCGGCTCGGCATTTACGCCGTGGTTTCAGGCATGACCAATCGTATAGCTTACGAGTTCGAGGACGATGTGGTGGTTCGTTCCCGTCCCGAGGAGCTCGCGGGGATGCGCCAGCGGCAGTCCGTCTATCAGAAGATCTTTCCCTTGGAGCGGAAGGGACGTTACAAGTTGGATCTGGTGGTGAAAGACCTGGGGAGCGGAAAAGTCGGAGTGGCCCGTCAATCCTTAGATTTGCTGAAGGGAACGGGTGACGAACTGTTTTTGAGCTCGCTGTTGCTCTCCGATTCTATTAAACCTTTGAACCAGGTTCCCGAGCAGGATGAGATGTTTGTACTCGGTGATGTGAAGGTTCTTCCGCGCCCGGGGCACATCTTCGCACCCTCGATGCCGTTGGGCGTTTACTTTCAGGTTTACAACGTACAGTTCGACCAGATGACGGGGGATCCGGACGTGGCGGTGACCTACCGCCTACTGCAGGACGGACGGGAACTGGCGAGAGCGGAAGATCAAGCGGGGGAATCAATTTATTACGTTTCCAATCGCCGTATCGTGGTGCTGAAGGAGCTGAGTCTGGCCGGTCTTGAGCCGGGGAAATACCAGGTACAGATCGACGTGGAGGACCGCTTGGGGGGCCGGAAGGCTTCCACAGTGGAGACCTTTCAAGTCGCATCGGAGGTCGCCCTGAGTAACCCGGCCGGCTAAGCGGCCGGATGTTTTTATTAGGCAACAGCCCGAAGGTGGATCAGGGTTTTGTTTCCTGAACCTTGAAGGTGGGGCCCTCCTTTCCGGCAGATACGGCGCCGACGTCTCCCATTATTGCCTGATTATTTCGGGCCTGGCCCCTCCTTCACCACAGGACGGGCCGAGCCTACTCGATACGAAGGGTTCGAAGCCGATTCATGGCTGCGGCTACCTCTTGGGGTCGAGGATAGACCAGGTTTCCGACCTTATACGGGCTCAAGGTGTCCAGCCCCTTCTCCTGGAGTTCCTCTTCCAACCATTGGAGGAGTTCCGGTACGGAGTATCTTCCGCGGGCGCTTCGCCGGGCCAGGTGCAGTAACGCTTGGGCGACGGCCCTGGTTTGACTCGGGTCGACGAGCTGTTCCACCGCCGCAAGGTCGATCATGTGGCGGCCGAACAGAATCAGTGACTGACCTTTGGTGTCGATCTTGACCTCGCGTCTTCCTCGAGCGGGGTCGAAGCCGTCCGACAACACCTTGCGGGGACGAGGTGGGCTGAGCGGCCGCTCAACCTCCTTCTTGCGCGAGGTTGGATGGGCTCGGGCTACCTCATAAGCCGATCGGGTCACGTCTCTAGGTCGATACTCGTCCATCATGACGACACGGTCCGCCACGTCGAAGTAATCACCCGACCCCCCCATCACCAAGATGGTGGAGATGCCGAACTTTTCGTACAGTTCTCGGACGCGGTCAATGAATGGGGTGATGGGTTCCCGATCCTTGTGGACTAAACTCTGCATTCGGGCGTCGCGAATCATGAAGTTGGTGGCCGAAGTGTCCTCGTCCAAGAGAAGCAAGCGAGTGCCTGCTTCAACCGCCTCGATGATGTTGGCAGCCTGTGAAGTCGAGCCGGACGCATTCTCCGTCGAGAAAAGCTCCGTTTCGGCGATGAAAGGGAGATGATCGATGAAGGCGGAGATGTCCACGTGCGTAACCGACCGGCCGTCTTCGGCCCGTATCTTTACGGCTGAAGGGAGAGTCACCACGCCTTCGCGTCCGTCCCCCGGGATGTGGTTGTAAACGCCCCGCTCCAGAGCTCGCAGCAACGTGGATTTGCCGTGGTAGCCGCCTCCGACGATCAGTGTCACCCCGGCCGGGACACCCATCCCCCGCACCGGACCGGCATTCGGGCGTTGAAGCTCGACCTCGAGCTCGGATGGGGACTCGAATCGAACCGGCACCCGCTGTTCGGAACCGGTCATGGGACGGTCGTCCACCCCGCTGCGGCGAGGCAGCAGAGAACCATTGGCCACAAAGGCGACGAGTCCGCGGGAGTTCAGCTGCTCCCGTAAAGCCTCCTGGTCCTCCACCGTCTGGACGTGCTTTTCCAGCTCTTGCAGGTCGAGGTTTTGCCGCCGCAGACAGGCCGCCAAAATGCGGGGCACGTCTTGCAGGAGCAAAGTGGTTGCCTCGCGGCCGAGAATTCTACGCCCGGCTGCGGGTAATCCGACGACGAAACGGAGATCGATCATCTCGTCGGTGATGACTACGCTGTTTCTCTCCAAAACCTGCTGGCCCGGAGCGTCGATGGAGATCAATCCGCTATTGCCCGTACCGCTATGTCGCCGCCCCTCTTGACCGGAAGCCCTGGCAAAGACGCGAGTCAGATAGTCCCCCAGAGCGACGCGACGGACTTTCGTCGCACACAGCCGATCGGGAAAAGCTGCCGTTGCGCGGGCGACCTGGGCGCTCAAACGGGAGGGAGCGGCAAAGGGATCTCCCTGCACATGGTCGATGGAAAGCCTAAACCACGGGAACTCGTAGGAACCGGTGAGGTCCTTGTAGGCTTTGTAACCCCGGCCGTCGATACGGGCCAGCTTTCGTCTGAGTTCTTCTTCGTGATGCATAGCCGTTTCTGTCTCCGCCTCTGAAAGGTTGCAAAGACCCCGAGACTTTGGTCTCAGCCTGCAGACTTTAGCAAAGGGGGCAATCCGTTTGCCGGGGCTGGAGAGTTGCCCGCGTGTTCTCCTCCTCATGTAGAATAACTCGGCGGTGCTCTCTGCCTGGTACGACGAAGGCTTCCATTAGGAGGCCGGCTTGGGGGCACCGAGGTGCACCCAAGGATTAGGGTTGCAGGTGGTGGAAGCCGAAAGGCGGCCGTCGTCGGACCTGGGGCGGCCGGGAGAATGTGTTGGGGGGATCTTCCGGTTCCTCAAAGATGTCTTGTGAACAGAGGAATGTAGGTGACTATGCCGGAGACAGACTTGCTGACTGAACGGACACGCGAAATCATCGAAGCGGATTGGAGATATGGAGCCCACAATTACGCTCCTCTTCCGGTTGTGCTGGAGCGGGGTGAAGGGGTTTTCGTCTGGGACGTGGACGGACGTCGTTACTTCGACATGTTGAGTGCCTACAGTGCTCTCAACCAGGGTCACCGGCATCCTCGCATAGTCTCCGCCGCGATGGAGCAGATCCAAAAGCTGACCCTCACATCTCGGGCCTTCTACAACGACGTAACTTACAGGTTTTTCCGCAAGATCTGCGAGCTGACCGGTTTTGAGAAGGTGCTACCGATGAATTCGGGGGCCGAGGCCGTCGAGACGGCGATCAAAGCCATGCGGAAGTGGGGATACCGGCATAAGGGGATCGCGAAGGATCAAGCCGAAATCATTGTATGCGAACACAACTTCCACGGCCGTACCACCACGATTGTAGGGTTCTCGAGCGACCCGGAGTCTTATGAGGGTTTCGGTCCACCCACCCCCGGCTTCAAGAAGATCCCATTCAACGATCCGGCTGCGCTGGAAGCGGCGATCACTCCGCAGACCTGTGGGTTCCTCGTGGAGCCGATCCAGGGCGAGGCCGGCGTCATTGTCCCCAGTCCCGGGTACCTGCGTGCGGTCCGCGACATCTGTACCCGGCATAACATCATTCTCTGCCTCGATGAGATTCAGACGGGACTTGGGCGTACCGGACGCCTGTTTTGTTACGAGCACGAGGAGATACGACCTGACATCGTCATTCTGGGGAAGGCTCTGTCGGGCGGCTTCTACCCGGTGTCCCTTATCGCTTGCGACGACCGGATCATGAATGTTTTCGAACCGGGGACTCACGGCAGCACGTATGGAGGGAATCCACTGGCGTGTGCGATCGGCATTGCCGCGCTGGATGTGATCCTCGACGAGCGGCTTCCCGACCGGGCCGCCGAGCTCGGAACCTACTTTCTCTCGAAGCTGCGGACGCTGGAGCACCCCCGGCTGAAGGAGGTACGCGGACTGGGACTACTGGCGGCCGTCGAATTCACGGAGCCCGTCGCCAAAGAGTTCTGCAAGAAGTTGCAGGCTCGGGGCATTTTGGCAAAAGACACTCACGGTACGACGGTTCGCTTTGCTCCGCCCCTGGTAATCACCGAAGGACAGATAGACGAGGCTTTTGCAATCATTCGGTCCGCTCTGGCAGCCCTGTCCTGAATGGTAGAGATTGCACAGCCGGGGTCGGGGAGCCGGGCATTCTGTGAGAGGCATAGATAAGAACGTACGGGACGTCGCTGGAGCCGAGCTCGTCATTTGACCCGAACAGGAGGTGGTGCGTGAACCTGAAAGGCCGAGATTTCTTGACTCTTAAGCAGTTTACCGCCGAGGAACTGCGCTATCTCCTGGATTTCGCGCACG
>JAPXNP010000007.1:0-20747 GCA_033811955.1 Acidobacteriota bacterium | reverse complement strand
ACGGTCGGCTGGTCAAGAAGTTGGCGGCCGCCTGCTACCTTTACGAAACCACCGGCGACACCCTTTTTCGCGAATACTTCGACTCGAATTACGCCGAAACCCATCTTTTCAAGTGGAAGTTTGCTTACCCATTCGAGCAGGAGGTGCAAGACGTACTGCTGTACTACATGACAGTCCCGGGTGCGACGGCCTCCGTCGTGGACAAGATTAGGAGCACCTATCAAACCGCCATGGACGAGCACAACTTTTCCGCCATCCGTGGCGAAAACGATCCTTATCGCGCTTACTTGAAGGATTACACCTGGGGAAGCAACGGCGTGAAGGCCCGTCAAGGGACGATGTTTTACTCGCTGATCACCTATCGAATCGAGCCTACCGACGAGGCCCGCCACGCCGCCGAGCGCTACATCCACTACCTGCACGGGGTCAATCCGTTGGGAATGGTCTACCTCTCGAATATGTACGCTTACGGGGCGGAACGAGCGGTCAACGAGTTCTACCACAGCTGGTTCACCGACGGAAGCGAGTTGTGGGATCGGGTAGGGGATTCCACGTACGGACCGGCTCCGGGTTTTCTCACCGGGGGGCCGAACCCTTCCTATGACTGGGACGGCTGTTGTCCCAAGGGATGCGGGAGCAGCAGCAACAATGACAAGTGCAAAAGACTTTCGCCTCCGAAAGATCAACCGCCGCAGAAATCCTATAGGGACTTCAACACGGGCTGGCCGCTGAACTCGTGGTCGGTGACGGAAAACAGTTGCGGCTACCAGTCGGCTTACATTCGGCTACTGTCGAAGTTTGTGCGGCGCTGAGTTTCGGCGAGGAACGATTCAGTCTCTTGTCTACCTTGAACGACCTTCGCCCGAATTGTTGCCCTACCACCGGAAAGCTTGAAAGGATACCTCTAGGGTCGCAGATCCGAAGTTCGGAACCGCCGTCGCGTTACGCGCGGCGGAGATACAGCCTACGGCGCTATACCTACGCCGCTCCCAACACGGGAGAACGGAAATCGGTGAGACTTGTGGCAACTTCGGACAGGAAACTCCGGAGTGCGAGGGTCTTATCACATTTGGGCCGGCGCAAACGAATGCAGTGAGCAACGCCTTGAACTTGAGCATCTCTTCCCGGCGGCTTTCCCGAGCCTTAAAGGCACGGTCCGACCCCGTCTTGTCGGTGGCGGCGCCGTTTTGAGAACCGACGCTATCGGGCGCGGACGACTACCGGATCCCCAGCTCGCAGAACCCGGCAAACGAAGCGGCGCCTTCACGCGTCCGTTGCTCAACTTCGAACGCGCCGGTGGGGGATCGGCTTCGGGCATCGCCGAATCGCTTACCGCCTAAGCCTCCCTCGGCCCGGGTGTCACCAACCGAAGCCAGAGGAGTCCCAACAGGGCGGCCACGGAGGAAGCAGACAGCACTCCGATCTTGGCGGCACTCAGCAGGGGCTCCGCCAGCGCCAAATTGGCGATGAACAGAGCCATGGTGAAGCCGATGCCGGCTAGGATGCCACCTCCTATGACCATAGCCCAAACAACGCCTTCAGGGAGCTCCGCCCATCCTAAACGTACAGCCGACCAACTGAATAGAGCGATACCGACAGGCTTGCCCAGCAGTAAACCCAGACCCACGGCCATAGCGACCGGACTGACGAGATCCGCCGGATCAAACACTACGCCGGCGTTCGCCAGGGCAAACAACGGCATGATAACGAAGCTGACCCAAGGATGAAGCTTGATCTCCAGGACTTCCAGGGGGGAAGCGGCATCCCTTGCCAAACGCTGCAGATTCTCCAGATCCCGAGCCGACACTGCGGGCTTCTCGGGGTCGCCGTGCAAAAAGTTTCCGAGCTCACGCAGTCGCCTTCCCAAGAAGCTCCACTCCAAATAGGGTCGAGCCGGCGTCAGCAATCCCAGCAAGACGCCCGCTACGGTTGCGTGAACACCTGACTCGTGAAAGCAGAACCATACGCCGGCGCCGACTACGGTGTATACGCCGTAGCTTCTCACTCCCAGCCGCTCGAGCAAGACGATCAAGACCAGGAGGAAACCTCCCAGCAGCAGATACGCGATGCTCAACTCCTCCGTGTATCCGACGGCGATCACCAAGACCGCACCGATATCGTCGACGATTGCCAGCGAAAGTAAGAAGACTCTGAATCCATGGGGAATTCTCCGTCCGAGCAAGGCGAGGCAACCCACCACAAAGGCTATGTCCGTGGCCATCGGGATCCCCCAGCCCCGAGACGCGGGCTCGCCGCCCTGCATCGAGAGGAAGATCAGTGCGGGTACCATCATGCCGCCCAAAGCGGCGGCCAACGGCAGCGCGGCCTTCTTTGCAGTTTGCAGCTCGCCGTCCACAAGTTCACGTTTAATTTCAAGGCCTACCACGAAGAAAAAGAGCACCATCAAGCCGTCATTGATCCAGTGGAGGAGGCTGTGGCGGAATTCAAACCGTCCGACCGCAACGCCGACCGACGTCTGCCAGAAAGCCAAGAAGCTCTCGCCCCACGGGCTGTTGGCCACAGCCAGTGCCAAAACCGCACAAGCCAACAGAAGCACGCCGGCCGCCGCTTCAACGTGCAAGAACCGCTCGACGGGCTCCAAGAAGACGTCGATAGGCCGCCTAGGATAGGAAAGCGGCTTGCTTGATTTCGTTTCGTCCATTCGAAGTTCCTCCAAACAACGCCGTCCCGGGGAAAGGCATTTCTCCAGTCACCTACGAGCTTGCTCCCATGTGTTCGTCCCTTTCCCCAACAAAAGGAGTCAGGATCAACGAATCGTCACGTCACAGTACATCGTAATGGAGATGCGCAATCGGCTGATAGAGTGCGGAACTCACTTGGAGGAGTGCAGGCGTCTTTGCCTGCGGCTGTGGGTAAGTTGCCCTTACCATCTTCCAGTGGCGCCCGGGACGGCCGCCGTCGCTGTATTCATGCCGGGCAACGCCTTCACCGATCCTGGAGATCACTGGAATCTAGTCGAACCCAGGGGAGCTCCGTCACGCGCAGCTTCGCCGCTCCGTATGGGATCAACTCCAAATCAACTTGCGGCTGGGTGCTCTGCACCGGACTGGGTGGAGGCGCCGCCGCGGCGTTTCGTTCCAGAGTCCATTCCGGCAGCAACCTTCCCTTCACCCGTAAGCGCACCGGCGCTTCGCGGGCGCAAAAGGGACAGTCTCCCACCGGTACAAAAAGTACCTGCACGGCCCGCGCCGGATCCGACGGGTCCAGTTCCAACGCGTAGTTCCACATCTCCAGCGGATAGACTTCCCAGTCGGCATGGGGCTCTTCACCCCTGAGCTTCTTCCAAAACCCCGGAACCGGCAGACTGAACATCAGCGGTCCTCGACTCACGGTTACCGCATGGTTGTAGCGAAGCTCCGCCTTTATCGGCATCGGAAGCGTCAGCTCCACGCGATCCAGGGGATTCCACCGTCGCTCCAGTCGGAAAAACGTCCCGGGCTCCAGTTGGAGATCCGGCTCTCCCGCCGACGAGATCGTCGCTCCCCTTGCCCAAGCCGGTATCCGCAGCCACAGGGGGAACTGAATCGGCTCTTCGCACTCAACGATAAAGGTCAGCTCCGAACCAAAAGGATAGTCGGTCAGCAGGCGGATCGTCACGGCTCTGCCACCCACCGAGGTTGTCACGCGGGAGGGTCCGTAAGCCACCGCCGCCAAGCCTCCGTCGGAACTCCGCATCCAGAGATGCGATACCAGCTTCGGCCACCCCTGGTGCATGTTTGCCGTACAGCAACCGTAGTTGGTTTCCAGTCCGAAGAGATTCGCTTCGGGTCCGTTCGTAGTGAAAACTCGGTCGTCGCTCTTCCTTACCAACACTTGGTTGGCCTGTTGGTCATACTGGCGGGCCCACCAGTCGTCCGTTACCGGAGCGGGCAAGGCGTTGTAAGCGACCTTCTCCAGCCGATCTCCCGCGGCAGGTTCGCCGGTGATGGAGAGCAGCTGTTCCAGTGAGAATAGATACTCCATCACGGCACACGTCTCCGTGCCTTGCGAAGGCATTTTTCCGGCAAAGTTCTCGTCTCCGCTGAAGACCCCGTTGGCTTGACCATGGTAGCGATCCAGTTCCGCGACGGCTTCCAGCGCACGGTGCAAATCGGCTGAATCTCCCGAGAAGAGATACCAAACGGCCGGCGCCTTGACACCCATGGCATTGTTGACAACGTGACTCTCGTGCTCCCATTGGGCGACCTTCTCCTTGTAAGGCAAGTCGGCGAAATGGTGGATCCAGTTGTAGCCCTGCTCGTGCATCGTGCGGGCCAGGGCAAGAAGCCAGGGGGTCCCGAGGCGCCGGTACAGCCATTCGACTGACAGGACACCGTCCTGCCACCGCATGCGGTTCCATTCGAAGAGGGGGCGCTCCTCCAGCTGCCGGCTCAACGCCCGCAGAAACCGTTCCACGGCGGGCACCACGCGAGGATCACCGGTAGCTTCCTCGTACTGGGTCAGCACCTTCATCATCACAAAGACAGGCCATGGATCACGCGCTTGATACCTACCGTCGGGACTGACTTCCGGTCCCAGCCAACCATCCGGAAGTTGCCGGTCGAGAACGGCCCGGATGTGGCCCTCCACCTTGGCGATCAGTCGCCGATCGTCCAGTAGATAGGCCAGCGGCACCGCTCCGTCGAGCCAGTACGGCAGGCGTTCCCAACCTTCGGCGGATCCCCCGATCCAACCACTCTCCCGGACATCCGGCCAGAACTCGTCGAGGTGGCCGGTCAATCCGGCCGCCTGAATTTCCAGTTGCCGCCGCAGCCATCCCTCCGGCTTTACACTTCCCAGCGGGAGCGGCTGAAATCGTCGGGCCTGCACCTCGCCTGCAACCTCCGCCGACAATTCCTTCACGGCGGTCGCATTGCCGAGGCACGGGAACAAGAGGCAACATATTGACAGACGAAGCATTTTCATTTTCGATTTTAGAAACCTTGCACCCCTTCAGGCTCCACCGAACCCTAAACAAAAAGGGGTGTGGACAGTCCGAAAAACGTCGGCAAAGCCTCCCTCGTTCGGTATCACCCCCAAGGATGAACCGGTGCTTCTACTTCGGGCACGGTCCGAGGCGTTTTCCGCGTACTTGGTAGGACATGTTCACACCGTCCATGTCACCCCCTCGGCCTTCTACTTGCGTCCAGCCTTCGAGGCCCTCGCTGGAGTAAACCATCTCACCGGTTATGCGCGTCACGCCCCCTTCCACCTTGCATTCGTACTCAAAGGTGACTTTGTTGCCCGACACATTCTGGTGAATCACCGAGCACTCGCCGTCTTCATCCTTCATTCCGGGGGCCGAGAGACGTGGTACCATCTGATCGGTAGTGACGCACTGCTTGATAGTCTGTTCCGGCAGGGCAAAGGGAGCTCCTTCAATCTTCATCTTCACCCGGATTTCCCACTCGCCCTCCTCAAAACCCGACGGCTGAGCGGAGACCGTTGGTACCCAGGCCCATAGCAAGACCATAAAAGCTACCCAATACTCGGCCATAAGTGAGCTCCTTTAATAGGCTGTCTTTCCTTCCAGATTTGCTCTCCAAGTTGATTCCTTACACTTCCCGCTCAGCCAAGGATCGCGGGTCCGCAAGCCTTGGCACCATCACCTTAGACAACCTAATGCTTTCTCTCTCTCGGTATATCTGCGGCGCAATGTCTTCACCGGCCAAGTAAGAAGATCCCGGCTGCGACTCGTGGCTGGAGCGTCTCTACTCCCATCCACCTCCCATGTCAACAGAACTATTCGAAACCGGTAGTCTCCGGCGCTTCACAGCCTTGGTGTACGGACATTCCCGATTCGGCGGACAGCATCCCAAAGTCCCAGTGCGGTGCCCAGGAACAAAGAAGCAAGATCTACCACCCGGCTCAGGGGAGACAACAAGGCCCATATGGAGTTGAATACCGGCTCGGCCATACGAAGGTTGGGGATGCCGGGAACCCGGAGCACCAAGCTTCTATGCATGACGGCGTCGAAAAGAAATCCTCCAAGTTCGTGGTTTGCAATTCCCCGGCCGGGAATGGCAAAAACGTGTGGGAGAATTCAACGTCTCAGATCTCGCCACAGTTTCAAGTGGTCTTGAGAAACGCGAATCACACAAATCCGCAGATCACACACACGGGTCCCAAGGGCTCTTCTTTAAAAGCGTCCCCGGCGAAATCTACGTGATTTGGGTTTTCGCGTGTCGAGCGTCCTCCACAGCCTCGAAAGGGTAGCCGACCTCCAGCGCTTACCAAGCATTCCAGCAGGCACAAGATCGTAGGACTTGGCTCGTCGTCAGCACCCACATGACAGGTTGTAGCGCCTTCCTCGAAGCGGCATCGATTACAAGCCTCTCACAATTCCAAGCCTCAGAAGCTCCAGGACCCCGCAGCAGCCGGTACTCGGCGTCAGACAGATTCACCGGCAGGCTGCATCCCAGTCGGCACATACCCCGGTTCCTCCTCGCGGACCTTCACCCGCTCCATGGTGTAAAACAGCGTAGGAATCAGAAACAGAGTGATCAGCATAGAGGTGAGCAACCCTCCGATCAATGCCCTCGCCATGGGCGCCTGCAACTCTCCGCCTTCCCCAATGCCGAGAGCCATGGGGAAAAGTCCCAGCATCGTCGTCAACGAAGTCATCAGGATAGGCCGCAGGCGGCGCCGGCCTCCCGTCACCAGGGAATCCACCAGCGACATCCCGTGGAGCCGCCAAAGCTGGAGCACATAATCCACCAAGACAATTGCGTTGTTGACGGCAATTCCGGCGAGCATGATGACACCGATAAAAGCTTGCATGGTGAACGTGGTGCGGGTAAAGAAAAACATGAGAATCACGCCGATGCCCGCCAAGGGGATCGAGAACATGATAAGAAAAGGGTATTTGAACGATTCAAACTGCGCCGCCATGACCAGGTAAACGAGAGCGATGGCCAGAATGAAACCAATCCGCAACATGCCGAACGTTTCTTGTTGTTCTTCCCACTCACCCGAAAAAATGACTGCCATGTCCTCCGGCAATGACATTTCCTGAATCTTCCCCTGCAACTCGTCGACGACGGATCCCATGTCGCGGGAACCGGTGAGATCTCCCGAGACTGAAACAATCCGTTGCTGGTCACGGCGTGTAATAGCGGTCGGACCTTCCCGTCGCTCAAAGGTTACGAGAGAACCCAGAGGAACCACGTCGCCGCTGGGCGTTTGCACCGGGATGGCATGCACGTCCGGCGCCGCCATTCGGTCTTCCTGTTGAAAGCGGACCAAAATCTCGAATTCATCCCCCTTCTCACGGAAGTATCCTGCTCTGGTGCCGCCCAGAGCGGTATTAATCGTCTCGGCGAGTTCGGCCACCGACAACCCCATTTTTGCCGCCTTCTCGCGGTCAATGATGATGAGGCTTTCGGGCCGGCCGCGGCTTCGCCCGATTCTGACGTTCGTCACTCCGTCCGTCTCCTCCAACAACCTCTTCAACTCCACGGCGGTGGCGAAGCTCTGCTGGAGGTCGTAGGCCCGAATGTCCAGGTTCAGACGACTTGCGTCTCCCCCACCCTGGGCAATGTGCAGCAAGAAGTTTCCGCCTGAAGCCCACGTTCTCGAAACCACTCCTGCGAACTCTGCGTAAACGAAACGCAGAGCGTCGGCGATTTCCATAGTGGTTCGAGTCCGTTGCGCCAGCGGAACCATACTGAGCCTGATATCTGCCGTATGCGTGTTTGCTCCTCTCCATCCCCCCGGAGAACCCACCTCGGTGATCACACCCGCGATCTCGGGCACGTGCTCTCGGGCCAAACGTTCCGCTTCTCGGGCCACTTGGTCAGTCACCTCCAGCCGTGTTCCTTGCGCAAGCTCCAAGCGAATCCGCACTTCCCCCTCATCCGTTTCCGGCTGCAGCTCGAAGCCGATGAAGGGAACCAAGAGGACGACCAAAATTCCCAACAAAACCGTGGCGGCTATCACCATGAAGCGATGGCGCAACGACCACGCGATGGCCCGTCCGTACATTTCGTCCAGGCGAGCCAAAGCAACCCCTGTGCCATGGACTAACGGGTAAAGCAAGCTGCTTCGATTGGGCTCACGGACTCTCACCAGCCGGCTCGATAACAGAGGCACTAGTGTAAGGGCCACCACCAGGGAGGAAAACAACGAAAACGAAACCACCCAGGCGAGCTGCTGGAAAACAATGCCCGAGATCCCCTTCATAAACACCACCGGGATGAACACAACGATCGTGGTGAGGGTCGAGGCAGTGATAGCTAAGGCCACCTCCTGCGACCCCGTCCGGGCCGCGTCTACGTGCTCTTTCCCCTCCTGCCTGTGACGAAAGATGTTTTCCAGGACAACAATTGCATTGTCCACCAACACCCCGACCCCAAGGGCCAAGCCTCCAAAGGTGATGGTGTTGAGGGTGAAGCCGTAGAAGTACATCAAGGCAAACGTAGCGACCACCGAGATGGGGATGGAGACGGCTATCACCAGAGTGGAACGGATATTCCGCAGAAACACCAAAAGGATGAAGACCGCCAGGAGCGAGCCGTAGAGGGCGGAGTCGCGAACGTTGGCCACGGCACGTTCGATGAACTCGGAGGTGTCGGAAATGATCCGCACTTCGACATTCGGAAAATCACGATTGATCCTCTCGACCTCTTCTCGGACAGCCCGGCTGACTGCAACACTGTTCGCTCCCGACTGCTTGACGATGGCCATCCGCAGCCCCGGTCGGCCGTTCACCCGCACCAGATTGCGAATTTCCTGGTGGCCGTCTACTACCGTGGCAACATCCGAAACCAAGACCGGGGTACCGTTGCGCAGCGCCACCCGAGTCTTGCGAATCTCATCCACCGAGGAAAATTCCCCAAGGGTGCGCACGAGCAATTCGAAATCGCCCTCCGTTATCTGTCCCGCCGGCTCCATCAAGTTCTCTCTTTGCAAGGCATTGATGACCTCCCTGGGACTCAACCGAAGGGCATTCAGTTTCTCCCGATCGAGAAAGACCTGGATCTCTCGTTGCAGCCCCCCCCAAACGTCGGCTTGGGCGACGCCCAAAATCCGTTCAAACCGGTACTGCAACTGTTTCTCCGCAAACAGACGCAGTTGTCGCGCATCCATGTCGGACGATACGCCGAGATGGACAATCGGGTCCGTGCTAACGTCGAACTTGAAGATGGTGGGAGTGTCGGCATCATCCGGCAACTGTCTTCGGGCCCGGTCCACTCGCGCCCGAACCTCGTTGGCCGCCTCGTCCAGGTTGGTACCCCACTCGAAAGAAAGACGCACCTGGCTGCTCCCTTCCGAAGACGTGGAGTTCATTTCCCGCAGGCCGGGACAGGAGGCCAAAGCCCGCTCCAGGGGAATGGTCACCAGCTCTTCCATCTCCTCCGGACCAACCCCCGAATAGCTCGTACTCACCGAGATGGAAGGCAAGGAAATATCGGGCATCAGGTCCACCGGGAGGCGGAAGAAAGAGACCGCACCCAGGAGGGTAAGAATCAGAAAGATCACCGTCACAAAGACAGGACGTCGGAGCGCTAGATCGGGTAAACTCATCGTACTCTCACCAAGTCACCGTTGTTCAGGTTTTGAGCTCCAGTTGTAATCACCCGTGTGCCTTCGTCCAAGCCCGACCTGATCTCGACCAAATCGCCCTCAATAACACCGATCTGGATCGGGTGAAAAACGGCACGCATCTGCTCGTTTAGCAAGTAGACACCCTGCTGCCCTCCTTGGGTCAGTAAGGCGGCCCGAGGCATCATCAGACTCCGCCGCGTCTGTCCGGCGTCAAGAATGACCTTGACGAACATGCCCGGCATCAGACGTCTTTGCAGGTTCTCCAACTCGATCTCAACGTCGGCCGTTCTCGTCTCCGTAGCCACAACCGGACTGATTCTGGTCACGAACCCGCGCAAGCCGGAACTGCCCAGTGCCGGAACTTCGATAGTGGCGCCTAAGCCCGGCCGTACTTGCGGCACCATGTTTTCCGTAACAGGGACAACAGTTTTCAAGTAGGCCACTTCGACGATAGACACGATGGGAGTCGACGGTCCCACCAGAGCGCCCGGATCCACGTAACGTTCGCCCACGATGCCGTCGAGCGGAGCGTAAATCCGGGTCTGGGCGTGTTGCACCTGCAGTTCTCGCAAGGTAGCCTCAGCTTGCCGGACCTGAGCTTCAGCCAGGGCCAGCGAAGCTTCCGAGGCCCGCAAACGGCTCTCCAGATCCTCCAGCTCCTGCTCGGAAACCAGGTTCGCCTCCCTGAGGGTCCGGTAGCGACTGACCTGGATTTCGAGGTTCCGGCGTGTCGCCTCTTCACGCTGAACGGTCGCATGAGCTACTTCCACGCCGGCCTCGGCGCGTCCCAACTGTTGCAATAAGTCCGTATCTTCCACCGTCGCAATCAGATCCCCCTGCCGCACCTCATCTCCGCGCTCCACCGTCACCTCGCGCAAGTAGCCACTGATCCGCGACATTACCTCCACCGACCGACGGGGACGCAGCTCGCCGGGGGCTTCAAACCGCGACGAAAACGTATAAAACTGTACCTCCCCGACTTCCACTAGTAACGGGATATTCTGCCCCATAGGAAGCTGATCGGGAGAAGGATCGGCAGCGACCCCCCACACTTCCTCGTACAAGCGCCATCCCACCAACCCCACTGTCACAGCCACGACAAGAGCGAAAACAAGTTTCTTCACGTTTCTAGACTTCTCCCGTGTACGTTTTGAGCAACAGTACGTTATACGCAGAACCGTTCGATTGGTTCCGGCCAAAGCAACGGCGATCAACCTGCTCGATAAGAGAGACGATTCTCCCGGGACTCCAAAAGGGGCTTTGGTAGTCCTTTCTCGCGTCCCTGGCCGAATTCTTTCAAGAAATAGTCGATGGTTTCCAGTCGGATTTGGAAGGTACCGGTCGGCCGATTTTCGTCAAGATCACGGAAAGCGAACAGCGGTCTTCCCGACGCCTCGACGATGGCCTCACAGACCCGAGCGATCGCCGCATCGTGGCCGCAATTGAAGCTCGAAACGTCCACCGCCACGAGCAAGGGATGCCGCGCGACGAACTTGGCCGCCCAAATCTTTTGCGAGCTGTTGGTCGAGTAGGCGTTAACCCAAACGTCACCGATTTCCAAGGGGTCGCCGACGACACCCTCCCGCAGGTCGTCGGCAAACAGTCTTTCCAAGAAATCGCGATCCAGCGGCAAAGAGCCCGGCGTCAGAATCGGATAGCCCAACTCTTGCAGGCGGTCCAACAAACCGTGATGAACTCCAGGATCTTGATGGTAAGGCCGCCCCAGGATAAGGATACCGATGCGCCCTTCTCTTTCGAGCATCTCCAAAACTTCTTTCCCCCGACGGCGCAGCTTGCTCTCGAAGCGCTCCTGCGCCGTCCAAGCTTGCTCAATCGCCCTGTTGTTCTCTTCCGGAGTCAAACCCAGCAAGGCTTCCCACGTTTCGAACATCTCGCCGGCCAACAGAGCGCGATCCGTAAGATCCAGCAACGGTGCCAAGTAGACGACTCCTTCCTGCTCAAAAACATCCACTTCCCGCGTCATGGCTGCGCGGACAGTTTGGGGTGTGGCCGCCACGGTACAACATGCGTCTTCTCCCGAACTGTCGGCCACCCAACATGGAATCTTCGTCATCAGTGGGAAAAAGATACAGTCCAGCCTCTTCCGACGATGTTTGACCGCCAACAAGTTATGGACATGGGCAAGAGCCACCTTGGCCGGGTAACATGGATCGATGACACCTCGCTGGGCACCCTCCCGGTAAAGCCGAGAGCTGGTGTAGTCGGAGAATACGATGTTTTCGGGCCGAACTCCCAGACTCTGAAGGTAGGCGGAGAAAAAGGGTGCGTATTGGTAGAAATTCAAAGCTCGAGGGATACCCACACGAAGATTTCCTCGCCGACGAATCAGCTCGGACCGGCGCCGAACCCAAGGTCTGAAGCTCCAGCGACGCGGCTCGTCCGCCACCCGCAGCGGATGTTGAGGCTTCCAAACCTCACGGGCGGCCGTCTCGGCCAGATTCGGATTGGCCGCCTTCACCGAGTCCAGTCGTGCCTTCACCCGCCGAAGGTCCTCCACCGACTCGGCGGCACCTTTCTCACAGCTCGCCGTAATGAGGCGGCGCACCTCGGTCCCGGGAACTTCCACGTCGAGAAACGTACGCACGCAACGGTTGGTGCAATAGAAGCAACGTGTCTGTTCGTCACACCGGGCGTTAAAACGGATTTCCACCGCCCGGTCTAAACCGATGAAACGGCTCTCCCTTCCCGAGCGCCACAATCGGGCCGCCTCCAAGGCCGCTCCGACGGCTCCGGCTTCGCCACAATGTGGGTGCACTGTGATTTGCGGCTCGACTCCCGATCCGCGGAATTGCTCACGGATATAGTCGACTTGAGCTTTGACCGCAGCCAGGTTCCGGTGCGTCCCACCCTGCAAAACGAACCTGGTGCCCAAGGAGGGAAGATGAGGTATACGAGCAACGTACAACCATACGTTCTTTGGCAACACGTAGGCCAAACCCGCCAGAATTTCTTCCGGACGCCAGCCTTGGCGTTGAAAATTCACGATGTCCGCCTGGAGAAAAACGGCGCATCCGTACCCAAAGTTCGGCATGGCCTCGGCGCGGAAGGCGACTTCGGCGTACTTCTCCACCGGGTAGCCGAACCCTTCGGACGTAGCCTGGAGGTAAAAACCGTTGCCCGCCGAACACTGACTGTTCAACATAAAATCTTTGACATGGCCGTCTTGCAGGACCACCAACTTGATGTCCTGCCCCCCTACGTCCACGATGACGTCGACCTGTCGTTGAAATCGCAAGGCGGCCTTGGCGTGGGCCACCGTTTCAACCAACGCTACGTCGGCTTGGAGAAGATCTCGAAACAGATCCTTCATATAGCCGGTGGTACCCACTCCCAAGAGCCTGAGTTCGACCCGCCTACTGAGAAAGTCCCCCCGGATTTCCTTCAAAACCTCGATCAGGTCCTGCACGGGATTTCCTCGTGACAGGCGATAGGCTTTTGCGAGCAGTTTCCCGTGCTCGGAGATTACCACGGCCTTCGTTGAGGTCGATCCACCGTCAATGCCCAAAAAACCGGAGATCGGTCGACCCTCCGGCCATTCCGACGGCTCCCAAGACGGGGGGCGGTAAGCTTCCAGGAAGGCCTGCAAATCTTGCGGAGAAGTCGCCGGCCCCGGAAGACCCTCCCGACATTTTGTAACCGACCTCAGCTGATTCCCCGCCTCGTCGAGAGACCGCCATCCTCGATACCAGCCCTCCTCCGCGACTTCCTCCAGGCCGTAAGCGACCGCTCCAAGGGCACCGAAATACTGCGCGTCGGCTGGAGCATAAATCCGCCGATCTATCTCGTCCTCCGGAACCTCCTCTCCTCTCTCTTTCCACAGTCGCGGCAGGTGAGCCCTCCAGGCCTCGATCAACCCCGGGAAGAAAAAGTGAGGCCCCCCCAAGAGCAACACGTCGGGGAACAAAGTGTTCCCACGCGCCAACACTGTCAGGTTCTGGAGAACAAGAGCGTCAAACAGAGAGGCCACCAGTTCCTCGGGGGGAACCCCTCGATTGCGCAGGTTCGTAATGTCCGTCTCGGCGAAAACTCCACATTTCCCGGCTACGGGGTGCAGAGACCTTCCCCGGTACCGCACGGTCCTGACAAACTCGGGATCAAGCCCCAGCTTTGCCGTAATCCGATCGATAACGGCTCCCGTGCCCCCGGCACACTTGTCGTTCATGTGCGAGATCTTACGGGTCCTGGCGGTCTTCGGACTTTGGCGGAAAAGAATGATCTTTGCGTCCTGCCCTCCAAGTTCGACTACCGACCGCACTCCCCGGTGGCTCTTCTCCACCTGCAGCGCAACCGCATGCACCTCCTGCACATAGCGCCCTCCTACCAGGGGAGCAATTTCGGAGGCTCCGGAGCCGGTTAAAAAAATCCGACAGTTCTTAGGAGAGATGCCCGGCCCCTGCTCGAGTTCAACCAACATCTCCCGGAGCCGCCCCCGCTGATCGGCTCCATGCCGACGATAGTCCTTCCAGCAAACCGCTGCATGCTCACAGTCCCACAGCACCGCTTTCACGGTAGTCGACCCGACGTCCACTCCCAAAACAAAACGAGATGCCGTCATGGCGCCTCCCTTCCAAACGCGGGTTCATCCTTTTTCGGAAGGTTCTTCACTGCTTCCGGCTCCACTCTTTCCCCCACTCGTATCACCGTTCATGCGTCGCGCCACATGCAAAATGAAACGAGCCGCGGGTGTCACGAAATCTCCTTCTCTCGGCACCGGATACAGGGCCCGCCGATACTCCGGGCGAGATTCTACAAACCGCTGCAATTGCTCCAAAGAACGCCCGGTGCGCCGCAGAGCCGCTTCCACCTCATCCCTTGCCGCCCTACGAGCTTCCGCCAAAGCCATCTGCACGCGGCTCTGCGCCAGAACCAGGCCGTCTCCACTTGTTTCCAGCGACAGAAACAGCAACTCTGGGTAGCGCTCCTGAACCGCCACCTGGACACCGTCCGACTGAGCCGACGGCATGCAGCCGAACGGTTTGAGGCTGAGCACCAGGTGGCACTCCCGCAAGAGGGTGTAGTAGATACTTTTCCCTACTTCGAGGTGAGCTTCTCCTCCCCGCAACACCGGGTGATAAAACGGAGCCGCCAGGCGCGCCAGCTGAGCCTGTGGAGGCAACCGGTGGGCCGTCCCCCCGAGGCGCCGTCGCCACAGGTCGTAATGGTACAGGTAAGCCCTCTCGGCGAACCAAAGAGGTATCGCCTTACGCCCGTAGGCTAGAGCCAAGCGGAGGTTCCGGTGCAAACAGCGCGTCGTTGCCCGCAACATGGTGGATCGATGCCATCCTTCGTTTCGCCGCTGGTACAGCAAGTGGGTAAGCATCGAACCCACGGGGTCCGGAAAAACCTGGGCTCCCTCTTGCTCCAGGTACGAGAACATATCGTAGTTGCCCGGCCCTTCCGTGAGGTGAGCAAAGAGCTCCCCCGTCAGCTTTACCACGGGCTTGACGCGAAACCGGTCTACAGTGATGGAGTCGATGTCGCGGCGGCATTCCTCCAGGACCCGCACAAATTCGGCTCCATACAAGTGTCGCCGAAGCGACCTCAAGCGGCTCCGCCACCGCCCGCGCGGTACCCTCCTCCTCGGACCCCCGGATCCTACTCTTGTACGATCTCCTTTCCCCGCGGTCCCACTCTCCCGCAAATGGGCATAGATCCGGTCGAGACATCGACGGAAGATCTCATCCGTCTGACCGGGCACCACCTCATAGGGTCGGATTTGAAAGTGAAGATCCCGAAAGATGTCAGCCAACAAAACAGCCTTGTAGACCCCCAAACCGAAGTCGATGCCGTACCGAAGCCCCTTCTCCTCGTCCTGGTGGATGCCCGCGTTCAATGCAAAGGGAAGCACACGGAAGTCCGCGAATCCGGCGGCTTCAAGGGCCAGGCGATAGTCCGCCTCATACATGCCGAAGCGACAAGGTCCGCAGGAGCGGGCGATGAAGAACACGTAACGGCGACAAATCTCGTCACGGTCGAGTCCCTCTCGAAGCAGTCCCCTCAAGAACTTCAGTAAGCTGCCGGCTGTGAAATAGACGGGATTGCATTGACCGGCGCTGCAAAACCTCCGTCCCAGCTCGTAGACTTCTTCGTCAGGGGGCGGCAAGGTTTCACAACGGTAGCCCGCAGCTTCAAACACGGCTTTCGCCAGGAAGTCGTGGCGCCAGTTCAGACCGCCGAACACGATAGTCGCGTTACTCCGCTCCTCGGGAGCCAAGTATCCTTCCGGGGGACGGCGATAATGAAGAATGTTCGCACTCTTCCGAACGGGCGATGAATCCTCCGATTTCACCTCCGCGCAATCTTTCGCCGACATGGCCAGGTACACTAGTGATGAATCAAATTTGCGATCACACACCCGCCGCCGGGAAGAGTCGCCGCCGGCGGAACCGTTACTGTGATTATACCTGAACCCACTAGGGTGACGGCTGATAAGCCGAAGGCGACATTAAACTCCGCCACGGTGGTGGCGGCCTTGCTACGGCCCGTCGGCGGATTTCCAACTCCGCCCGGGATCCAGCGCACCTGTCGACTGGAGTCTCGAGCCAACGTTCCCGGATATCCTCCCTCAGTCAGCTCCAAACGGATGGAGCCGCCTGAACGTAGATGCCGCGAATTCCATTCACCGAACGAAACGGTTCAAGGAACCTTGAGAGAGAGCCGATCTCATAATCCCCGGGTCCCGCCGATTCGCCTCTCGGCAGTCAGTCACGTGTGCGCCGTTCAAGCCAAAAGCACGTTTTCTCGAAATGGTCGACGGCGAAACCCCGCGGCAAATCTTCAGCTCTCTCCCAGCGACAAGAATCTTGGGAAAGTTCGTTTCCCCCAAGACTCGGTCCCGGCGGCGAGACATCCGACAACTCTCAGTCGAGAAATTACCGTTTCTCCCTGTGTTACGGAATCCGGCTTAGTAGTTCCTGGAGAACGACTCCAGCCCGTTCCCGATCCTTCACCGCGGCGACGCCGGCCAGATAACGCCCCTTCAAACAGATGCGAATCTCCCCCAAGTAACGGTCTCGTCCTTCCAGGCCCGTCTCGCCGCAAGTGACGTCACGCCTGTCGTCGAGGCGTTCCGCCAACTGTTCGTAAGCGGCCCTCATGGCTTCCGGTGAAGTCTCCCGCACTAGGAAAAGCCGGCCGAAGCCGTAGTCGGCCACGTAGCCGAAGCGCAGGAAGTGCAAGCCCAGCACGCTTTGGGGCACAAGCCGGAGGCTACCCTCGATTCTGTCTTCGTCGGGCAGCCACCCCAGTTCCCGGGGCGGCGTTTCGTCACCGGGGACTCGAGTCGCGAGCGAGTCCGCAAAGGCCCTCAGATCTTCCGTCATATCCTCCGCTCCGCTCCCCATGAATTCGACGTAAAAGGTTCCTTTCGAAAACGCCGCGCGTCGAGGCGTGATCTGTCCAGCCATCCCCAAGTCTTCCAATGGGAAGTTGGGGTGGCGGGCACTGAGAAAAAGGCCGTAGGCCATCTCCGGAGATCCCATTTCCGAGGCGTCGATGACGATACGTCTTTCGCCGGAGGTACAGGTGATCGTCCACAGGCGGCGAAAATCATAGATGAGGTAACCTTCCGCATTTCCGTTCATGTAGTCGAACAGATTGTCCGGCTCATACGTCTCTAAGGTTCCCCTAGGCTCCCACCCCGGTACGACCCCGCAATCCAGCCATGCGGGTTGAGCCTGCAACAGCCGACACACCGAGGCGACGACCACCGCTATCCAGCATCGCTTCATGCCAACAACTCCCTCGCTTTCCGCATCCTCTCGGCCACCTGAATCCCGTGCGGGCAGACTACGCGGCATTCGGCGCAAAGATCGCATAACCCGACCTGCACCTGCTGTTCAAGTTCGAGGTATCTCTCGCGGGCGAGAGGGAACTGGCCGTAACCTTCGGCATACGTGAGAATCCGCAATACCTCCTGGACGGGAACTCCCCCGGGACAGCGACCGCTACACTCGCCGCACATGCGGCAGTAGAGGGGGCGGATGGCCTCCAGCTGCCCCGCCAGTAACTCCTCGTCCCGACCGCTGAAGGGTTCACGCAAGGCGCTGAGGTTCTCCTCGAGTTGTTGCATATCGGTGATACTCGGAATGGCCGTGTCGACGTTCGGATCTTTGAGTACCCACTTCAAGGCCGCCACCAAGGCTCCCGGCCGCTGCAGCTTGTCACGCAGGGGACTCTCCCCGCCGGCCCGCCGGAAACCCCCAGCCATCACTTTCATCGCTACGATTCCCTTTCCGCTCCGGCGAGCCGTGGCAACCGCCTGCTTCATCTCTTCGTCCATAGTGAAATTGTAGGCCGTCAGGATCACGTCGATCCGGGAGTTCTCCGCCAAAGCCGGTAGGAGGGCCTTCTGCCCCGAGTGCGTGCTGACTCCGGCAAACCGGATTTTGCCCTCTTCCTTAGCCCGAGCCATTACATCCAGCAGCTCATCGGAAACCTGAGAAATGGAGTCTTTCGAGTGGAGATACCAAATATCTACGTAGTCGGTACCCAGTTCCCGAAGACTGGTCTCAAGATCCGCCCGCAGACCTTCCGCGGTTCCCGCACCGCTCTTTGTACCCAAAATCACTTTCGAACGGACCGGTTTCAGAGCGGCGCCCACCATGCGCTCGTTGTTTCCCCGCTGGTAGCCCCGAGCGGTGTCGAAGAAGTTGATGCCCACGTCGACCGCCCGTTCGATCACCGAGGGATCCGAGGTGAGCATGCACCCGAAACCCAAAGCCGTAACCTTCAGACCGGTCGAACCCAACTCTCGATACTCCATCTCGGGCGGCGACTCCTGGACCGCCGCCAAACCCACCCTCCCGGCCGGAATACTTACCACCGGAGCAGCCAGGGTTACGCCCAAGAACTGACGACGAGATGCAGAGAATCGCATAACAGTTTCTCCTTGATGCTATTACCTGGCTCCCATCCGCTGGTACCATAATAGCGGCGATGTTTCTATTTGAACAGGTTAAACCATAAGCAGAGGACAACAGGGCAATGAAACCGAACCGTCGCGATCTCTTTCGTTTTGCTGCGGGATCCATGCTCGCGCCCGTTTTTGTCGCCAGGAAGACCGTTTCCGCTCAGTCAGCAACCAAATCTCCGGTTGGGCTCATCTACGGCGAGGATCGACGCCGTAACCTGTATGAAGCCTTGAAGCTGGTGGAGTCCGAATTGGCCCCAGGCCTAAGGGCCAAAGATTACGTGCTGATTAAGCCCAATAACGTCTCTGTACGAAATCCACTTGCCACGACGCAGGCCGACGCGATCCGCGGGATTTTGGACTTCGTCGAGCCCTACAAGAAGCCTGTGGTCATCGCCGAATCCTCGGCGGGAGACACCTTCCACGCATACGAGGAATCCGGCTACTTGCAGCTACCCCAGGAGTACCGATCCCTCAACCTCCAGCTCGTGGATTTGAACAAGGAAGCTCGGTTCGAGCTGTTCTACGTTCTCGACGGCGATTTGCATCCGGCGCCCGTGCGGTTGGCGGCTCGGCTACTGGATCCGGACGCGTTCATTATCTGTGCACCGGTTCTAAAGACCCATAATGCGGTCGTGGTGACTCTCTCGGTGAAGAACATGGCTCTCGGGGCTCCTCTCCGCTCCGCGCCCGGCGAGAGGCCGATGTGGAGCGACAAGCGGGTGTACCACGGAGGAGTCCGCCAGACCCACTACGATATTATGCTGACGGCCCAAAAGCTCTCCCCCTTCTGGGGAGCCACGGTCATTGACGGCTTCGAAGGCATGGAAGGCAACGGACCCTCCTCGGGCAGCCCGGTGCCTTCGCGCATCGCGATCGCCTCGCCTGACTACATCGCGGCGGATTGGGTCGGCGTCGAAGCGATGGGGGTTGATCCTTCCTGGGTGGGATACCTCACCTACTGCGGACAAGTCGGCGTCGGAGCCTACGATGCCGAACGAATTGAGATCCGCGGGGAAAGTCTGGACAGGGTGAGACGCAAGTACGCTCTGCATCAGGACATCGAACGACAACTCCGGTGGATGGGACCCATGGAGGAACTGCCGCCGAAACTGGGATAAGGCCTCCGTCGCCACCGGGTCGGCGTTACTCCTCCCGACTTTCGGTACTTCAAACTGGCGGGTGCCGCTCCGCCGCCCAGCACGCAGCCCCGCGTAGTCAGTCCGCCGTCCCGGTAGGCGACAGATTCCCCGGCAACCGAGACGGCGGCACAGGCTTGCCCGGCCTTTTGAGATTCAGCGCACTCCTTACGCCTCCTCGAACAACGGTGTGCTCAGATACCGCTCGCCGTTGCTCGGAGCCACAAAGACAATCAGCTTCCCCGCGTTCTCCCGACGACGGCCGATTTGGAGAGCGGCCCAGGCAGCGGCACCCGAGGAGATGCCGACCATTAATCCTTCTTCTCTTGCCAACCGTCGGGCGGTTGCGAAAGCGTCCTCATTGCCGACCTGAATAACCTCATCAATTAGTGACGTATCCAAGACATCGGGTATGAAGCCGGCACCGATCCCTTGGAGCTTGTGGGGACCCGGCCTGCCTCCCGACAGAACCGGGGAGGCAGCCGGTTCCACCGCCACAATGCGCAAGGACGGTCTGCGCGGCTTGATGACCTCCCCTATTCCGGTGAGCGTACCTCCTGTTCCTACGCCTGCCACCAGAATATCGATCCGCCCTCCGGTATCCCGCCAGATCTCCTCAGCCGTTGTGCGGCGATGGACGGCCGGATTGGCGGGATTCTTGAACTGCTGAGGAATCCAACTGTCTGGAATCTCCGCCGCCAGTTGCTCGGCCTTGGCGATGGCGCCCTTCATGCCTTCGGGACCCGGCGTCAGCACCAGCTCGGCCCCAAATCCTCTCAAGAGCTTTCGGCGCTCCAAGCTCATGGTTTCCGGCATGGTCAGGATCACTCGATAACCCTTGGCCGCCCCCACCATGGCCAAGCCGATCCCGGTGTTACCGCTGGTCGGTTCGATAATGACCGTTTTCCCTGGAGTAATCCTTCCCTCCTGCTCGGCCGCCTGCACCATAGCGTAGGCGATACGGTCCTTCACACTACCTGCGGGGTTGAAAAACTCCAACTTGGCGGCGATGACCGCCTCGCCGTCGTTGACGCGATTCAACCGCACCAAAGGCGTGTTTCCAATCGTATCCAAGATAGAGCCGAGGATCCCCGTTCGGGTTTTCGAAGAATCAAGCGTCATAGCTACAT